>JAYPBG010000010.1:7711-13485 GCA_038124075.1 Gammaproteobacteria bacterium | reverse complement strand
CGTTAAGAGAGGGGTACAACTATGGATACCATGAGCTATTCGCACTTTAGACAAAACCTTGCTGGGTCACTGGATCGAGTCAATGACGATCACAAACCCTTATTAATTACCCGCCAAAACGGAAAACCTGCGGTACTGATGTCTCTTGAAGACTTCCACTCATACGAGGAAACTGCGTATCTCATGGCAAGCCCTAAGAACGCTGAGCGCTTAACTCAAGCCATCAATGAGATAGAAGCAGGTACTACCATTAATAAAGGAATTATTGAAGAGTGATCTTATCTTGGGCAGAACATGCATGGGAAGACTACCTATACTGGCAACAGAAAGATAAAAAGAGACTTAAACGTATCAATATGCTGATCAAAGAGATCAAAAGGACTCCATTCGATGGCATCGGAGACCCTGAACCTCTTAAGCACAGCTGGTCAGGATACTGCTCTAGGCGCATAGATCGTGAACATCGACTCGTTTACAGGGTCGATGACATGGCAATCATTATCGCTCAGTGTCGTTACCATTATTAACCTCGAGGTTATATTGACTGCTCTTCGGTCCCAACGTTCAAGCATCACCCTCGCTTCTTCGCCTATCCTTGCGATCAGTCATGCAACCCCATCGATAGATAACGATCGCCCCGATCACAGATAATTGCGACGATCACCGCATTGTTGACCTGCTCTGAAACCTGCAGCGCCCCAGCAACCGCTCCCCCAGATGAAACGCCGCAGAAGATCCCCTCTTCAACGGCCAGCCTGCGCATGATCTCTTCGGCACGCGCTTGATCAATATCGATGACCTGATCGACCCGTTCCGGTTCAAATATTTTAGGCAGGTAGGCTTTGGGCCAACGTCGAATGCCTGGAATTGAGGCACCCTCTTTTGGTTGAAGACCAATGACCTGAACATCAGGGTTCTTCTCTTTTAAAAAGCGGGACACCCCCATAATGGTCCCTGTCGTGCCCATGGCGCTGACAAAGTGGGTGATTTTCCCATCGGTGTCTCGCCAAATTTCAGGGCCGGTGGTCTCATAGTGTGCTTGCGGGTTGTCAGGATTGGCAAACTGATCCAACACCTTCCCTTTACCGTCTGCTTGCATCGCTTGAGCCAGATCACGTGCGCCCTCCATACCGGCCTCTTTAGAGACAAGGACGAGCTCAGCGCCATAAGCCGACATGGCGGCACGCCGCTCTTCACTCATATGTTCTGGCATGATGAGCACCATGTTATAGCCTCGAATCGCCGCCGCCATGGCCAGTGCAATCCCGGTATTGCCACTGGTCGCTTCAATCAAGGTATCGCCCGGTTTGATCTCGCCCCGAGCTTCTGCTCTGGCAATCATGCTGGTGGCCGGTCGGTCCTTGACCGATCCAGCAGGGTTGTTACCCTCTAGCTTAACCAAGAGCGTATTGGTGGTATCACCTGGTAATCGCTGCAACTTAATCAGAGGCGTACCGCCAACAAAATGTTCGATAACTGGATATTCTTTCATCAGTGAAAAAGCCTTATAATCGTCAACCAACGCCGTTCATAAACCGTATTATAGAGATGCTCAGATTTGTCCTGAAGCGCTGATAGTGTACATCAGAAGGAGTAGGTTACGTACTCTCATCCCGCAGAGAAGAGAACCTAAAGTTAAAAATGTTGCAATTTGGTTTAAAAACTCGCCTATTACTGCTCACCATCATCCCGACGCTGACCATTTCAGCGCTGTTGAGCACCTATTTCATTCAACTGCGTACGGGTGAATTGGAGCAGGACCTTGAGATCAAAGGCTTTTCTATCATTGATCAATTCACACCCATGCTCTTTGATAAACTTGAACAGCTGAATCAACTGGAATCTCAGGTTCAAAACAGCAGCCATACCCACAGAAAAAACGAACTTCACAATCAACTTCAATCCATAGGCAACCGCATCATCGAGGCGCCTGACGTCCGTTCAGTCACTGTTTTTAATCCCAAAGGCAAATCATTAGCGCACGCAGGGCCCACCATGCGCCCTCCGATAAACAGTTCAAACAGCCGATACAACAGGAATAACTCAAACAGCTCCGTTGACTCAAACCGTCACTCAGATGAACCGCCAATAGAGCCAGGCCTTTTCTATACGCCTGAAACATTACGTTTTAAGTCACCCATCACCTCCCCAGTGCCCACGACCACCTCCGATCAGACGCTCACGACACCGAATGCATCCACAGATCATCAGCAGCCGATAGGCTGGATAGAGGTTGAGCTCTCCAGTGTCAATATCAAACTGGCCAAATATCAACTCTACCTCACTACCCTAGTGGTAATCATACTGGCCTTTATCATCAATGCTTTTTTTGGTTTACGTCTCAGCCGCAATATTACAGAGCCCTTATCAGAGATCATTACAGCTGTTAATCGAGTCAAAGATGGTCATCTTGATACGCGTGTACATACACATGCCGGTGGGGAGCTGCATGACCTTGAGCTCGGCATTAATTCGATGGTTGAATCACTCAAGATTGCACACGAGGAGCTCAAGCAGAGCGTCGACCAAGCAACAGAGGATCTGCGCGAAACCTTAGAGACGATTGAAATTCAAAACATCGAACTCGACCTGGCACGAAAAGAGGCGCTGGAGGCGAGCCGAATAAAATCAGAGTTTTTAGCCAATATGTCACATGAAATTCGAACCCCATTGAATGGCATTATCGGCTTCACAAAACTGCTGCTGAAAACTCAGATAACGGCGCATCAACTCGATTATCTCGGCACCATCAACAAATCATCTGAAAGCTTGCTCGCCATCATCAATGACATTTTAGACTTCTCAAAAATTGAAGCCGGTAAATTAACACTCGATTACATCCCTATCAGCCTTCGTAATGTCGTTGAAGAGGTGACCACCATGGTCGCACCGCTGGCCCATGAGAAGCAGCTGGAGCTGGTCTCACTTGTGTACAATAATGTACCCGCCAACCTTGTGGGCGACCCGCTGCGTTTAAAGCAGATTATTACTAACCTGGTCAACAACGCCATTAAGTTCACTGAAAGCGGCAATATTGTGCTTCGTACCATGCTCGAAAGCCAAGAAGATAAATTTGCCGTCTGTAAAATATCGATCACCGACACCGGTATTGGGCTCTCAGAAGAGGATCAATCGGTTATTTTCAAAGCGTTCAATCAAGCCGACACCAGTGCTGCACGCCGCTTCGGCGGCACAGGGCTTGGCCTTGTGATTTCGAAGTATTTAGTTGAGCAGATGGGCGGGGAAATTGGCCTAAAGAGTGAGCCGGGCAAAGGCTCAACCTTCTGGTTTAAGGTGCGTCTGGATATCAACCCTCAACGTGAAGAGCCGACCGCATCCCCTCTGACAGGAAAACGCATTGCTGTATTTGATGAGAACCCCGTTGTCCGCCTCTCAGTGCGGCATATGTTAGAAAATTGGCACGTCAGCAGCATTGGGGAGATCGAACGTATCGAGGAGATCCATTCGCATATTGCACACGCTGACTCTCGACACCAGCCGTATAACGCTATTATTATCGGGTTGCCTCCCAACAAATCGATGAGCCAACACCTTATGCAGACCCTCGAAACACTGCATCACCAATTCAATTGCCCTTCGGTCATTTTAGCCAATACGAACGACTGGCCACTCCAAACCGATGCCAACGAATTAACCTGGCAATGGATCTCCAAGCCGGTTCGATCCAGTCAGCTGTACGATCTTCTGAACCGGCTTGTTTCGGACGGTGAACACCCTACCAATACGCTGACAAACGTCTCTCTTACCCCTCCTCTAGAGAGCCCTTTGATCACTCAAGTGCCGCGCATTCTCTGTGTCGATGACAATGCGGCAAACCTAAAACTTATTCGTGTACTGCTTGAAGATCTGGGTATTTCGGTCACCGCATGTGAAAGCGGCCTACAAGCATTGGACCATATGGAAACGGAATGCTTCGATCTTATTTTTATGGATATTCAGATGCCCATTATGGACGGCGTTGAAACAACACGACGTATTCGTGAGAGAGAGGCTCACCAAGAGGCACAGACCACCATTGTCGCACTGACGGCTCATGCACTGGCCAGCGAGAAGGAGGAGTTACTGCGTGCTGGTATGAACGATTATGTCACCAAACCAATTAACGAAACACTGCTTATAGAGACGATTTTCAAGTGGACCGGATTCCGTGCCCACCCGCTCCCCACTCAAAAAACAACACCACACCTTTCGCACCTGCCCTCTACCGTGATCAGCGCACCGATGCAACACAGCGTGATTGATCTTGACGAAGGCCTCAGGCTCTCAAATGGCAAAATCGATCTCGCAGACGATATGTTAAGAATGCTGCTTGACTCTCTGCCAAAAGAGCACGATCGCTGCACAGAAGCGTGGGAGAACGAGGATTTAGACAGTCTGCTTGAACATGTTCATAAACTGCATGGCGCAACCCGCTACTGTGGTACACCGGCACTCAGATCCGTGACCGCTCAGCTAGAAACACGGCTCAAAAGCACCTTAGCGGGCAAGAGACCCCAAGCCGATATCATACCCGCCTTTAAGCAGCTGATCATTGAGATGAATCGGCTGCAGCACTGGGGGCAACAGCAGGCAGCCCAACCGGCTTCACTTCACGCCAGCTCAACAACAGCCCCTCTACTGGACTAACAACCCTACAACAGGTAAATACCGCTTATGCCTTCAGACAGATCCGAAACCGTAAACAGGCCCACAACAGCCAATACAACCGTCAATAAACCAGAGCTGCTGGCGCCCGCAGGCTCATTAAATCATATGAAGTTTGCCTACGCATACGGCGCGGATGCCGTCTACGCGGGCATTCCTCGCTACAGCCTGCGTGTACGCAACAACAGTTTTCGTGAAGAGCAGCTGCGGGAGGGCATCCACCATGCTCACACACACGGTAAACAGTTTTATATTGCTGCTAATATTGCTCCGCATAACGATAAAATAAAAACGTTTTTAGCGGATCTTGGAAAAGTGCTCGAAGGGCCTAAATCAGCGCAGCCCGATGCGCTGATCATGTCTGATCCCGGTCTTATTATGATGGTGCGAGAGAGGTACCCTTCTGTGCCGATACACCTATCCGTACAAGCCAATGTAGTCAACTGGGCCACCGCAAAGTTTTGGCATGAGCAGGGTATTGAGCGCATTATTTTATCCCGCGAACTGGGCCTGAAGGAGATTGAACACTGCATTCAACAGGTCCCTGAGATGGAGTTTGAAGTCTTCGTACACGGCGCACTCTGCATCGCCTACTCAGGGCGCTGCCTCCTCTCGGGTTATATGAACCACCGCGATGCTAACCAAGGTGCCTGCACCAACGCCTGCCGTTGGAACTACACCACCTCACCTGCCGAAGAGACGGCAGAGGGGCATATTGTAAAGAAGGTCGATCCAGCGAAACAGGCACCTGAAAACCACATCGCAATTATAGAGGAGCGCACAAAACCGGGTGAAAGCATGGTTGCCTATGAAGATGAGCACGGCAGCTATATTATGAACTCGAAAGATCTGCGTGCGGTTCAACATATTGAGCCGTTAATGGCGATGGGCATACACTCTCTAAAAATTGAGGGCAGAACAAAGTCACACTACTATGTTGCACGCACATGCCAAGTCTATCGAAAAGTGATCGAAGAGACCGCCATGGGCAAGCCATTTGACTTCACCCATATGGATGAGTTGGAGAAGCTCTCCAACCGAGGCTATACCGAAGGTTTTTTTCGACGCCATCCGCCAGGCGTCTATCAAAATTATGAACAGGGTACATC
>JAYPBG010000010.1:4955-7701 GCA_038124075.1 Gammaproteobacteria bacterium | reverse complement strand
GGGTACATCCCTGATTGGCCAGCATCAATTTGTAGGGGAGATCCTTGATTATAACCGTGCAAACGGGCGTTTTACGGTCAAAAGTAAAAACCAGTTTCAAATTGATGATACCTTGGAGCTGATGACCCCCCAGGGCAACATCGCATTCACACTGCAAAATTTAGAAAACCAGAATGGCGAAAGCCTATCACGCGTTCCCGGTTCAGACCATGTTGCCACATTCACGCTGCCCGACAATGCGCTTGAGGCAGACGACCACCGGCTGGACAGCTTAGAGTTTGGACTGCTGATTCGTGAGAGCCGATCATGATCGTGCTCTCATCGGTGCATCACTCATACACCTGTTAAAACACCTCATGCCGCACTTGCACACGAAAAATAAGTTGCAAAAAAGAGGATATCTTCCAGAATATAAAATATAAAATATAAAATATAAAATATAAAATATAAAAGCTAAACTTAACAAACAGAACAGGTATAGATAATAAACAAACACCCTGTGGCGATAGCCATCGGTCACTCATTAACTGATAACTCATTTAACCAATAAAAAGATCCAGCATGACGCTTTTTCTTTAAAAACAGAATAGGATAAATAATGTCGTTTTCTCAAATGGGCGCCTCGCTTCTCATTCGAAGACTCAGCATATCAAAGAAGCTCTACTTGATTGCTGCTCTTTTTTTAGCGCCTCTCGCCATCAGCTTCACCCTGCTGATCCACTCACAACTTACCGTCATTGAGAGCAGTCAACGTGAGCGCTCAGGGGTCGAGACCTTCCAGCACATCCACACCCTTATAGATGCATTAATCAAGCACCGCTTCACAGCCCAAACGGCGTACAGCCATCAACAACACAGCCATCAACAACACAGCCACCAACAAAACAGCCATCAACAACACAATAGTCCGCTAAAAAGAGACACCATCTATGGCGCAGAGAGAGCAGATGGGACTGAGAGAGCAGATGGGACTGAGAGAGTAGGTGGGACAGATGCGCTCACAGAAGAGATTCTAAAGAGTGAATCAAACATTGACACTGTGTTTGGCTTACTGGAAAAGAAACTGCTCGACGACCAAGCCCCAAAACATATGCTGGCGCATCTAAAAGAAAAGAAGAGTCAATGGAACAACTTAAAGCTTGAAACGTTTACCAATAACGGCAAACAAGATAACAGCGCACAAAACTATTATAACGCTCACAGCCAACTCATTACATCACTCATCGCGTACCAAAGCGTATTGGCATCACTGTACAGTCTAAGCACCGAAGCCGATCCGGTTAACGCTCAGATCATTGATGTAAAAATTGAAGCCCTCCCGATCACACTGGAATCTATTGATCACCTTTATCGTCTTGGTAATGCCGCCCACCTACAAGGTAAAGAAGGCAGTGGAACCCCCAAACCGTTTACCACAATGGCACATGCTATCGCGCGAGCAACAGAGCACTTTAAGCGTACAGAATACCGTTTAAACGCCCTAAACGCCGTACTGGATCCAGAAAAAAATCAACAGGTATCTCAACAGATCACTGAACTGGAGAGCGCTACAAAAGCCTTCTTAGACGATACGCAAGCCGAATTTTTTGATACCCGTAAGATAACAGCCACCCCCACAGATTACTCAGCCTACCACTCTGAAATCATCAGCACCTTAGCCACTCTTAATGAGTCACTCGAGACAACGCTGCGCAACAACCTGACCCATCGCATCAACCAACAACGCAATGCGTGCATCACGCTTTTTGCTATAGCGATCTTCACCACGGGGCTCGCCTGCTTTTTTATGTTTGGCTTCTATCATGCCATTCGATTATCCATCACCTCTCTGCAAGAGAGCGCGGAAAAACTGGCCAATGGCGATCTTACGGCCCGCGCTCAACAGGGATCCAGTGATGAAATGGCCAGCATTGTTGGTGCCTTCAACCATGTTGCCGCCGCCTTTGAGCACTTCACGCAGAGCGTCTACCTCTCTATCTATCGACTCATAGAGTCGATTCAAGAGGCAAACCACTCAACTGAACACCTAACTCATAGCGCCAATCAATCCGCTGCCAGCGTTGAACAGACCAGTGCATCGATCGAAGAGATTGTCGCCTCAATCAACAATAACGCTGAAAGTGCCAACACAACGGAGAAGATTGCTTGTAAAGCCAATGAAGATGCTCAACAGAGCGGCGAAGCGGTGGATGCCACCGTCAATGCCATGAAGAAAATTTCAGCGAAGATTCAAATTATCGATGATATCGCCCATCAGACAAACCTCTTAGCCCTCAATGCCGCCATTGAGTCAGCCCGAGCGGGTGAGCACGGAAAAGGGTTCGCCGTCGTTGCAACAGAAGTACGTAAACTGGCTGAACACAGCCGGATTGCTGCTGAAGAGATTGCAGAGATGGCCCAAAGCAGTATGGAGGTCGCAACAAAAGCAGGAGATCTCATCGGTGAAATGATTCCCGGTATCAACCAAACAACACAACTGGTGCAAGAGATCTCAAGTAACTCCAATGAGCAAGCGATCTCCGTTAATGAGATGAGCAAAGCGATCAATCAAGTCGATGAGGTCACTCAGCATACGGCAGATGCCTCTCAAAACTTATCCAGGATAGCGACACAGATGACCAACGAGCTGGAGACACTCGGAAAGATGATCAATAGCTTCACCTTCTCAGAAACAGATGTGGATCACTCATGTGAGCAACCGTGATCGACCATTAAAAAAGTAATAAAAAGAAAGTAATTACAAAAA
>JAYPBG010000010.1:0-4945 GCA_038124075.1 Gammaproteobacteria bacterium | reverse complement strand
TTTTTCCAATATAACCATCGCTACGACGTAATCTGCCTCATCGGTAATGGAGAGGTGTGAGGTCACTAAGGCGCGCTCCTGAAACCACTTGTGCGCCACACCAAGCCAGACCAACAGCGGCTTACCCAGCTCATCATGGTCAACACCAAAGTGCTCATAGCGCAAGCCCTGACGAAAACCGGTTCCAAGCGCTTTAGCCGCGGCTTCTTTTACGGCAAAACGTTTCGCCAAAAAGCGTTTTGCATGTTCGGCCTGATGATCGCGCACCTTGATGCCTCTGTACTCCTGTAACTCCTGCTCTGTTAACAGGCGCTCAGCAAAACGGGCCTCCTTGCCCTCTTTTTCACAGAGGGTCACTATGCGCGTAATCTGAACAATATCAACACCGATGCCTGCGATCATCGCACATCACCTGCCTGCTCAAACCCTTTCCTTTCCATTCCTTTTAGTTCCTTTCCACGCCCTTCGACCCAATCGAAGCAGCACGCTCAGCGCCGTGCATTCAGCATAATACGCTTCATCTCCGAGACCGCCTCTTTTATGCCAACAAAGAGGGCTCGCGCAATGATGCTGTGTCCAATATTGAGTTCATTGATGCCCTCAATGGCGGCGATCGGCTCAACATTATGGTAATGCAGTCCGTGGCCTGCATTGACGATCAACCCTCTTTTAAGCCCCAGCTCAACGCCTCGGGCTATGCGCGCCCACTGTTCACGACGTACTTTGGGGGAAGCTGCATCGGCGTAGTGGCCCGTATGTATCTCGATGGCGGGGACCCCCATATCGGCCGCGGCATTGATCTGTTCAGCCTCAGCATCGATAAACAGAGAGACCTCCGCCCCCATGTGTGCCAACCGTTCACAAGCGGCCGCCACTTTTTTTTGCTGGGCCACGACATCGAGCCCCCCTTCTGTCGTCAGCTCCTCGCGCTTCTCAGGCACCAAGCAGATGTGCTCGGGTTCAATGTCACAGGCGAACGCCACCATCTCACCGGTGACCGCCATCTCTAAATTCATGCGTGTCTGCAATGCCTCTTTAAGCAGACGGACATCTCGCTCTTGGATGTGGCGCCGATCTTCACGCAGATGCAGTGTTATGCCATCGGCACCGGCCTCTTCTGATAAAATGGCCGCCTGCAGTGGGTCTGGGTAGCGTGTCCCCCGCGCTTGGCGTACCGTAGCGATGTGATCGATGTTCACACCCAATAAAATAGACTCTGACATACTGACTCCTTTTTCATCTTTGGGCTTTCATCTTTGGGCTCGCATCATGCGTCTTACGCTCTTGGCGCCGTTGCGTAAATAAGCTGGCGCGTTTTCAGAGGTTTGCTGCCTAACTGAACCTGCAGTGCCGCCCTCATCAATTTTTTAGCGTAACGCAGGGTCTCCGGCTGAGCGTAATCATCGTGCGCCATGGCCAACAGAACCCGCCCTGGCAGGCAGACGCCGCAGTAATCAGCACGCCCCCCAGCAGCGTTTTCAGTCTGCTGATCGATCTTCTCAAATCCATGCTCTGGCAGAAAAGCATACCACGCCTCAGCAACCCATGGCTCTCCCTGTGGATCATGCGCCAAAGGCAGGCCAAAGCCCAACTCGCTCAGCAGTGCCTTCTCAAAAAGACGCAGCGTCACCTCAATCTGTGATGACTCACTCTGCAGCAGAGCTCGCAAAGCCAGCTGGTAGTTGTGGTATAGATCACCGTGCGGATCACCCGGTGGCAGCAACCGCATCAGTAACTCATTTAGGTAGAGTGCGCTGATCAGCGCGTTCCCCTCCAGTCGAGCATGCATTGAGGCATCCGCCAAGGGGCGCTGCGCCTCAATATCGACCAAAGTTTTAAGATCACTGCGGCCCACCCAAGAGACAAGCAGTGGTAAAAAGGGCTGACAGTAGCGGAAGATCGGTAGACGCGCTTTTTTTACACCTTTCGCAACCACCGAAAGCCGACCATGCTCTTGCGTAAAAAGATCCAAGATCAAACTGCTGTTTCGATAAGGGCGACGATGCAAGAGGTAAGCAGGTGCCAATGTTGTGGCCGCACTCATATCCGGCCCATCACCAAAGAGACTTAATGGTCATCATCACGATACCCTAAACTCTGCAGAGCCCGAGCATCATCTGACCAACCGCTTTTCACTTTAACCCATAACTTGAGCATGACCGGTTGTTCCAACATCCGTTCCATATCTTTGCGCGCCTCTTGACCCACCTTTTTGAGCCTCTGCCCCTCTTTGCCAATCACAATCGACTTCTGGCCATCGCGCTCTACCAATATCAAGGCATGCACCGTCCAGATCGACTCTTCAAACTTAAACTGCTCGATCTCAACAGTGATGTCGTGCGGCAGCTCATCCCCCAACTGCCTCATCAATTTCTCACGCACCATCTCGGCAAACAGAAAGCGCTGAGTACGGTCTGTAATTTGATCTTCTGGAAAGAGCAGCTGCGATTCAACAGGCAGGTGCTTAACGATCTCAGCTTCTAACGCCTCTAAATTGTGCTCTTTCAGCGCAGAGACAGGAATGATCGCCTCATAGGGGTACTCTTTTTGGCGTTGATCAATAAAGGGGAGCAGACGCTCTTTCTTCTCAACCTGATCCACTTTATTGATCAACAGCAGCGTCGGTTTTTTCACACGCTGAATCTTCTCAAAGACCCACTGATCCAGCTCATTCCACGTCAGCCCTGAAAGCACAAAAACCACCAAGTCTACATCCTTGAGGGCGCTGTTCGCAGCTTGGTTCATATAACGGTTCAGGGCTTTAGGCGCCTCTTTATGCAGGCCAGGCGTATCGACAAAAACCATCTGCGCCGCATCGGTCGTCTTTACGCCCAGAATCTGATGCCGCGTGGTCTGAGGTTTTCGGGATGTAATGCTGAGCTTCTGCCCTAACATATGATTTAACAGGGTTGACTTACCCACATTGGGTCGGCCAACAATAGCAATATAGCCACAAGGTCGTGTCATCTTTAAACTCTTTAAACTGCTCTTTAAACTTTTAGGCTCGTAACTCTTTAAGAAAGGCTTCAGCGGCAATCTGCTCCGCTTTACGTCGACTCTTGGCTTTTCCGTGACATGTGATCGACATATTGGGTACATGGCAGGTCACTTCAAACGTCTGGGCATGCGCTTCACCGTGTACCGCCACCACCTCATACAGCGGCAGAGGCTGACGCCGCGATTGAAGGTACTCCTGCAGTCGTGTTTTTGCATCCTTGCCGATATTGGGTTCGAGCGTTGTCAGGCGATGATTAAACCAGGCGCGTACGCGTTCACGACAGGCATCAAGCCCACTCTCAATATAGATGGCGCCTATGATCGCTTCTACCGCATCGGCCAATATCGACCGACGACGTTGACCACCGCTCTTTAATTCACCAGGGCCCAGCAGGAGAAACTCACCCAACGCCAACTCTTGCGCCACATCAGCCAGCGTCTGCCCTTTGACCAGCTCGGCACGCAGTCGACTCAGCTGCCCCTCTTTCGCATCAGGAAACTGCTGAAACAGCGCTTCGCCAATCAAAAAATTAAGGATGGAGTCACCTAAGAACTCTAAACGCTCATAGTTTTGAGTACCATGAACGCTCCGGTGCGTTAATGCGCGCGCCAAGAGGGCTGGGTCACTGAAATGGTAACCGATCAGACGAGCCATCTTCTCTACAGCTGCTTTTGATACTTCTTCAGACACTGTACACTACACTTTAAATCATATGACATTGAGAGGAAGCGCCCGAAGTGCTTGAACGCCTTGCTTGGCCACTACTTCATTCTCAGTATGGCCTCATTTCTGAAGCTTAACAGAATTGCCACATCCATTGCACCCTGCGTTTTATCTTCCTTGCTCTTGATCAATGAAACCGGGTAATCATAGTTTAACGTTACGATATAGCGCTTGCGCTTAAAATCTTTCTTAACTTCAACCTGCTTTCTATCCAAATAGCGAATCTGATTCACCTGGAAGGTGCTATCCATATAGTCCAGAATCAACTTTTTTGTGGCACCATCCCGAAAACGATCCTCTTGGTCCATCTCTGCAAATACACGCTCCAATGCTTTTGCATCATAAATGATAGGAAACACCTTGATCGTCACAAGAATCAGAGCGCCAAAAAGCATAAACATCAGCAGCAGGAAAAACACACCGCCCGCCTGTCGTTGCCTCAATGCAGGCAAGCCTCGATGTGAGCGCTTCATGAGGCGTTGCTGAGTGCCCCTTTCTTCATTCATCGGTTCCATAATTGCGTTTTCCCTGTTGATTCCTATTTAATCGTCCTTATTCGATACGGCCATTACGAGAGAAACTGGGCACATAGCCCGGCATATGCATCCAGATCGCAAAGGCTTTGCCAACAATGTGAGACTCTGGCACAAAGCCCCAAGCACGGCTGTCTAAGCTGTTGTCCCGGTTATCGCCCATTACGAAGTAGTGACCTTCAGGAACGGTCCACTCCCCCGCTATGCTAAAGCGCGCTCGCTGAATCTGAGCCGCGTGCGTCACATCACCAATATGCTCATTAAAGTAGAGATTCTCATAGGTCTCTGCTTTCACATCATAAGGCAACAACTCACCGTTTAAGATAATGCGCTTATCACTGTAAACCACATGATCTCCCGGTACACCAATCACTCTTTTAATATAGTTCACATTGGGTTCAACTGGGTATTTAAATACCATAATATCACCCCGTTGGGGCTCGCCCATCGCAACTATCTTGGTGCCCAACACAGGAAGGCGTAGACCATACTCATACTTATTGACCAATATATAATCACCTACTCGCAGTGTCGGCAGCATGGAACCCGATGGAATTTTAAAAGGTTCAACCAGAAAGGAGCGCAGCAGGAGTACAATCAGTAGCACAGGGAAAAATGAGCGCGGATACTCTATCCACAAAGGAGGAAGCACAGGCTGCGGCTTTTCGCTCTGCTCTGCATGACCACCACC
>JAYPBG010000009.1:19526-25707 GCA_038124075.1 Gammaproteobacteria bacterium | reverse complement strand
GTCTAAGGCGATGAGCTATCGCGCTGGATTCTGCCGCGTAGCGGCTTCGTTCAAACAGCGGGTATAGACCTTCAGCAGAACCTGAACCAAGCAGACTAAATGATCGCAAGGAAAAGATGAGGCGCCAAGGATGGAGGGGCCAACCATTGAGTCGGCCCCTATACGTTTATTCAGGAAGCTGCTTTATCAGTTCAGAGCCGTCAATCGGTGATTTGGACTGAAGATCCTGAAGCACTCTCTCACCCATCGACTCTCCAATCGATGCCTCATGCTGCTTAGCCACTTGCTGAGCGTCATCAAAAACAAACCGTTCAAAAGGGTCTGTCATGCGCCCAACATGGCCTGCACTCGCAGAGAGTGCCTGAAAGGCTTGCAGCATGGTGAAGGCCGCCAGCATCTCACCTCCTAAACGGGCAACAGGGTTTTGTGTGCTCGCATCCACCTTACTGCTCAGCTTCATAACACGCGAGGTTAAATAACCCCATAGCATCAGGTTAAGCGCAAAACCACCCATGGCATCCAGTAGAGGCCCTTGGGTCACCACTTCCGGCGGTATAGGGTTCATCATTGAGAGCCGCGAGCTGCGTGCGCTTGAAGTGGGGGTTGTGAGTGAAGCGGGTGCAGTGAGTGAAGCGGGTGTCGTGAACGCGCGCTGCGTGGTTTGAGCCGGTATGCGTGCAGAAGCCGCTTGGGGGGGGATAAAAGTCATTTAAAATACTCCTTTACTTCTTAACTTTTTAACTTGTCAGCTTTTGCCTGTTCAATCTACCTTTGATACAGGCGAAGTTAGACTACTCCTCTCTGTTACACATTGCAATACGGTCACAACAAAAAAATCCGTTTAAAAACCGCTTTCACCCTCTTATGCGGGCTGAGCGCACGTGAGTGATCGCTGAGGCTAAGCAGTTATCAAATAGACGGTCGCTTGAGACCTTAGAGAGCGTGCCGTGCAAAAGGTCGATCACAAGATCGGGCTTACTCACCTCCAGCAGCGCCTGCGTTCCAAACACTCTGAATCGGTAATGTCCAGACACATTGCAGAGGTGGATCAGTTGACAACGGTGGCGCACCCCCTCCCTCTTCAGCTCAAACCGCCCCCCCACCTTAATCTTCTCCACCTCATCAAAGGCAGTGTTCAATGCCTCCTGCCCGCTCAACAGCGCTTTGGTGAGATCATTCGACATCGGCGCCACCTCATAGCCGCATAAAAAACGCCCAAAGTCATCATCAATCTCCATCAAAGATACGCCTTTAATGATCTGCATATGTATCCGAAACATATAATTTAAAATCGACTCACGTACACTCTCACTCATGCCATTTTTATAAAAGAGCGCTCTGACTGAGTTCACGATCTTAGGAATTCTTCGCAAGACCTGCCGTTTGCTGTTCGCACCTTCTCCGCTGAGGCCCTCTGTCTCTGCACCGGCCTCGCGCTCAGCGCTCGTGTCAACCTGCATGCTCCAGAGCATTTCGAAATAGGCATGGGTGGCCTCCTTCCAATCAGGGCTCTCAACCCCTTTATCCTGCTCAATGCGCGACAAAAGTACCGCCCAAACCATGTTGGCGAATCGATGAAACATCAACACGCGCTTTATCTGCTCATCTTCGCGCGACAGATACTCTATGACTGCTTTTGACGGCGCCGCATCTTGCTCGTTCGTCACCGCGTCTGATATCGACAGGTCTTGATACCCCGCACCATCCGATGCCATAAATTGGTCGAGCGCTTGGTTCAAATCATCAAAAACTGCCTGATCACCTTGAAACTGTTCCAGCAGCTTATCGGCTAACTCACGCATTTTTAGATACCCGCTCGCCTCAGTTGAGGTGATCTTTAACCCAAGGTCGACCAACCGATTCATGTACTTTCGCACGGGGTTATCTTTCGCTTGAAACAGAGCACTGTTCGAGAACGCAAGCGTCATCACCGGCATCTGCGCCCTCGAGATTTGAAAGCCAACATCAGGGTCCAGGGCGGGGTTTTCAGCGATCTGTTTGAACAGAAGCGACACAATCTCCCTGGTGCGTGCATCATGGTTTTCAATACGCGACTCTTGAGGCTTCAAGAGCGGGATTTGACATAACGCTAATTCATCAACCATTTTTTTTATCTCTGGATGCCAACGTTGATACAAGGGGACAACCCCCTCATAAAATCGCCAACCAATAAAACGAAAGGCGATCCTGGAGACATGGCTTTTTTTATACAACTTATCAAAAACCGTCTGCACATAGAGTGCCATCCGTCCTGGATCCAGACGCTCTAGCTCAGCACGAAGGGGGCTCTCATCCACAGCCCATATTCCAGTCGCACCCATACCGGCTTCAAGCAGAAGCTGTTTATGGTGTTGGCATGCTTCAGAGTAAGCCTCTTCAAGCTTAAGTTGATACTCAAGCTCATCGTTTGTTACCCGATTCATATCATCGTCATGAAACGGCAGAACCTCCTCATCATCCAGAGAATCGTTCAACTTCTTTTCAATGCTTTTATCAACGATTTTTCCAAGCATGAGTGCACAGATATGTTTTTTCGCCACCTGAGCCGTTGAGCGCAATGTATTGATCACTTCATCATAGGTCTTCACTTCGGCGAAATGATCCGCCCGCTTAGAGGCCTCGACAATCTGTGCAATGCCGTCTTGAAAGGCCGTTTTAAACTCACCTTCCAGATCGGCATGACAGTGGTGAAAAAAAGCGCGCGCCGAAGCGGGCTGTGCGTTAGGCATCTGATCGTTTCTATGATCGTTTCTATTACCCATAAAAATACTAGCCTGATAAAATAATAGTCGCCGTAACCAGCCCTGGTTTTTTATCTTTATCCAAACTGACCGTCGTAGCGCGGATGCCATAACGCTCATCAAGTATGTGCAACCACTTGAGCACCGCATTAAAGTCCACGGACTCCATCCACACTCTTAACTCATGAGCGTTTTTTGGCTCAACGCGCTTGATCGCCAACGTTTGATTTCTGGCTGCATCATTGACGATCGACAGTACACTTCGCCCTTTGCGAGCGGCCACCGCACCGTTCGACTGATTACCTTGCGCTGCCATTAATGCCGGACGGTTCTGCTCAATCCAATGAATCAGCGCCTGCTTGTTTTGATACCGAAGCTCCGCTTGATTCACCCACTTCACAACAGGGGTCCAGACCAGAAAGTAAATCAGCGCAATCCCCACAAAAACAGCCAAGGCGGTCAGTGCAAACCGGTCCCGCTCAGGCAGTGCATCCAATTTTCTACGCAGAGGTTGGAACTGCTCTGAAAGCATTGTCATCCATTCAGCCATGTTAACTTTTCACTTTCATTTTAACTTTTACACGCTCTTTATCTTGGGAGGCGCCGTCTATTTCAACATTCAAGCCCTCTCCTTCAAGCGCCAATTTGAGTTTGTCCAACATAGGGTAACCCGCAACATAGAGGTCGATGCGCAACTGCTGTTGTGCATCATCAAAACTTAACCGGCTTAACTCGACATTGGGCTTGCGCTTCGACTTACGATTCACAGGACCATTAAGCTTTGCGATCGGCGCCCCAGTCTGCTCAAGCAGTTTCAAAAAGTCAGCCCCTTGCTTACCCCCACTGCGTTTGAGTTGACTTTGCAGCTGTTTTTTTACATCAATAATTTTTTTCGCATTAGGGTTAAACTCTCGAAACAGGGTTCGACTGGTATCGTCCAGTTTTTGCGCCTCTGTTGAGTACCAATTCGCTTGTGCAATATAGAACACCATATGACACAGCAGCAAGGCCGCGGCAAAGCTGGCCGCGGGTCGCCATCGAATATGACCACCCTGCTTACGGCTTCGCTGTTGATACACGCCCTGCAGTAGGTTGAGCGGCAAAGATGAGCGCTCTTGATCGGCACGATACTGCTGGCAGAGCTGCACAAATGTGGGTAGGCTTGCTTTTTCATCTCTGACCTGCAATACCACATGCTCATCACTCTCCAACCTCTCCGCGCCGCGCCAACAACCGATGACGGCTTCACGCGCCCTCTCATCACTCGCGGGGTTCTGATCAACATCCTCGAACACGTCACTGGAGAGGATCACGCGGACCGGGGTGGGCGCGCGCGCCGAAGCATTTCGCGCCTCAGCCTCGTTGCCCTCATGACTCTCATTACTCTCATGACTCTCATTACTTTCGTTACTTTCTGATGGCAGCAGTGTGCCAATAAAAAAATCGGCCTGAGAGGAGGGTACCGCCGTGCCTGCAGCCTGCCCCGTTCTCATTAACAGACGCGTCTTTTCAAACATCAGACTGCAGGCGGCTGCGCCATCTGCTTGTGCGTCAAAGCCATAAGCCTCATCGGGACGCGGCAGCAACAGAAAATCGGGCACCATCATCAAAGGCTGAAGTTGAAGCTGAGCCAGCTGCGCCAAACAGCGCTCCATCACCTCCTTCCCCACTACGGCGATCGGAAGCTGCATGATGCCAGATGGCAACGCCTGCTTCTCACCCACAGCATAGTGCAGCACTTCTGGGTCCTCGATGATCTGCTCTTCTAACATAAAAGGCAGCGCACGCATAATATGCTTAAGCTGTTGGGTAGGCGGCATCACCTTGGTCATGGTCACAAGCTCACCCGGCAAGAGTACAATCACCTCCAGCTGGCTCGGAACGACCGTTGAAGGAAGCTGGTCCAGCAGCTCGACACGTTGACACACACTGGGCCCCGCTAAACAAACCTGGTCCGAGTACAGCACCCACTCAACCACACCATCCCTCTCAGACGATAACGCCTCCAATGGCTGCTCTGCGGATAGAGATTCTGAACAGGACTCAGATAACGGCTCTGACAATTCGTCTGGCAGCTCGTCTGGTAAATGCTCCGATAACTGCTCCGATAACTGCTCTGATAATTCGTCTGTCAGCTCCTCGGATAAATGTTCTGACAGCTGTTCTGACAGCTGTTCTGATAAATGCTCTGATGGCTGCTCTGACGGCTGTTCATCATCAACCCGTTCACAAAGGTGCAGCAAATGGCTGGGCGTCCTATGTGAATGCGGCCAATAACGCAGAAACAGCTGTTCTTTCATAACGTATCTCTTACCATTTATATTCCTACCGGGTAGATCGCTCGCCGGTCACCCCTCAAACGCGCTCTTTTTCGCTGCCACTCTAAACTGCCTTGAGCGGCTACGGCTGATCACCTCTATTCGGTTTTGCGCAGATAGCTGAACAGGCCGGTGAAGTATACTCCGCAAGCGGGCAACACGGCCACCCACCTCGGCTCTCGACTCCAGTAAAAAGTATTCACTCACCACAGTAAACCCTTTTTTATTTTTCACCTGCTTATTACCCTCTTGCTTATTACCCTCTTTAAAAGCATCATCGACCGTCTTATAGCCCTCCTCCCCTCGACCCTCTATCATCGCAGAGACATTATCGACCTCGGAGTATGTGGTAAGCACTTCCACATCCGCCGTATTGATGTTTAACGGCGTTCCCTCCGGTAAAGCCGCAACATAAGGCAGAAGGCCGTCAACGACCTCCTGAGTCATCCCTTTGATCAGCCGCAACTCTGAAACAGAGCGCAGCAGCTGATTGCCCGTTCGATAGGGTTTCTCTAAGCCTAGATAATATAATTCTTCGGCACCACCTGTTTGTGATTGATTATCGCTATCCATCCACTCGATGATCGAGAACAGCAGCGTTTCAGCATCAACCTCCCCCTCCAGTTCAAGCCCTTTAATCAGTTTAACAAAACGCTCCCTTGCCTTCGCATGATTGCCCGGCAGGTCATTCAAATTGAACCGGCTCTGAAGGTCGGTTAACTGTGCCGTAATTCTGCCACCCTCGAGTGGGAAACTGACCTGTTGGTGCCATTGCTCATTGAGATGATCAACCTGGCTCTTCTGCTCCTCTTTGGCTGATTTAAAATCCTCGTTGAGCGCACTGATCGCCAAGGCTTCTGCTGCGCGTGCATAGAGATAGGCTTGATCTTGAGCAATCACGTTGCCGGTGCGACGGATATCGAGAAACTGCCGTTCCGTCATCTCGGTCACCAGCAGGGTGACGGTCGCCATCAAGAGTATCACGCTTAAGAGGGCTGAGCCGCTTTCGATGTTAGGTTCAGTACGCCTCGCCATCACCTTCATGTGTCACCTCGTTACTCATCACCCTCATCACCCTCATCACCCTCATCACCCTCATCACCCTCATCACCCTCATCACCC
>JAYPBG010000009.1:9774-19426 GCA_038124075.1 Gammaproteobacteria bacterium | reverse complement strand
TCATCACCTTCATCACCTTCATCACCTTCATCACCCTCGTCTTCATCATCCGCAGCACGGCCATTATTGACTGCGAAAGGGTGTTCAGCGGCCAGTTGAAACAGTCGCGATACCTCACCCAACCGGTTCAGAGTAAAGACGACCTCGATCAGCGCAGGCAGCGCGTCACTGCCCCCCGACGCCCCACTGCCCAGCGAGCGCGACAGTGGAGGCCACTCGTTGACTTGGCTGAACGCATCGGCCGCACCCGGCTCCGTCGTCCTTTGCCAAAATTGAAGCGAAAAGTCCTCAAGCTGCGTTAGCAGCACCAACGCGTCAGGTTCAACACCGCCCGCCTGATCGGGATACGACCAATGAGCGCGAATCAACTCCCCCCCCTCCAGTGAATAACGCACACGCTGCAGCTCACTGCGCTGGCTTTTCGAGAAGGGGGAGAGGGTCCAGCCGGTGCGGGTAAATTCAACAGATTGGCCACCAAGGGACGAACGCACCACCGGCTGGATATCACCAAAGGCATCACGTACAGGCCGCTGAATAATCTGGTCAATATCCTGCTGAATAATGGACATCGCCCTTTGAACTTCACTCAAGCGCTGCGAGTGAATGTCCGTACGCTCTTTAGCCTTCATCACCTGCGTCAACTGAGTGAACATCGCCACCCCCATGACCGCAAAAATGGTCACCGCCACGATCAGCTCTAAAAGCGTAAACCCCTCAGCATGGGCTATTTTATGGCCTCGTCCAGCCGAACCCTGCACGGCTACTCCTCCAGCTGTCTATTGGTCATCAGGCTTTTCAAACGGCTCAGCGTGCGCGATGCGCCGTTAAACCCCTCACCCTTCAAGCTCACCTTCACCTCAATCAAGCGAAATTGAGGCACCGACGACGCCGTCACCTGAGTGGATACGGTCCACTCACGACGCCCCATCTCCACCTGCTCATCCACTTTGCCCAGTGCCGGCCAATTGGGCCCCGCCTCCAGAGCCGTCATCTTATTCATACCCACCCAATGAGCAATGCTTTTCTCCTCTATGCGCTGAGCATACTGGGCATTACGCTGGGTCACGGTTGTCATGGTTGCCGCCATCACGGCAAAGATGGCCATAGCGATCAGCACTTCCAGCAGCGTAAACCCTTTACTGTTGTTCATACGAGACCCAGCGCTCCACTTTTTCATCTAACTGCTTTTTCACCTGGCCGCTTTTTCACCTGGCCGCTTTTTCACCTGGCCGAAGCAGCGAAATGGCGCCGAGCAGATTCCCTTTTATGGTATAGACCAACGCTCGAGCATGGTCAGAACGGCGATGGTCAGAATGGAGCTCCAGTGTAAAGGGCGTCATCTCACCGCTTGAAAGCAGCAACAGCGGCGGCACCGCCTCCTCACTCACGTCGTCTGACTCATCCTCATTCAGCTCGTCATTCAGCCCCTCATCCATCTGATCCACTTCCATCTGATCCAAAATGAGCGCTTCACCTTCAATCTCAACATGCATGTTCAATCCTTCGGGCAGCCGATATGGTTTGAAAGGGCGCTCTTTCAGCAACCGCCACTGACCCGGCTCTGGCTCCGCTTTTGCTACATTCACCACATCAGCGACTTGACCGTCTTGATTTTGGCTTGAAAGATCACTGCCCTTATTGTCAGGAAGGTCGAGCGGATCCGGCTGATCCCACACATAGAATTGATAGCCGTTTCTAAACGGCACCACCCCCATCTCATCCCCTTGAAAAATGGCTTCATCCGCAGCCAGTGAGAGGGTCGCAGATAGGCGCTGAGCCTCGGTTTGCATCACTTTACCGAGGCTGTCTGGCTTCACAATGACGATCACAGCGCTGGCCATCACAGCAATAATCGTAATGACAATCAGCAGCTCCACCATGGTAAAGCCACGGCTGTTTATGCAGGCACTGATCTCTCTATTGTTTTCTATTGTTTTTAACCCTATATGTATGAGTCATCATGAATACATTAAATTATTTATTAATAATTTAATGTATAAAATTAGATTAAATTAAATAATACATCTAATGAGCTATATCTCGCTCAAGCTGATATCAGAGGCATACCCTTCACCCCCCTCTTGGCGATCCGCCCCCAGGCTGATCAGATCGAACGGACCATCCACACCCGGTGAGATATATTGATAAGCCGTCTGCCATGGGTCCTCAGGCACTTTACCCAGATACCCCCCCTCAGCCCAATTGTCAGCACCGGATGGCTGATTGACAAGTGCCTCCAACCCTTGATCGGTGGTGGGGTAACTGAAATTATCCATTTTATAGAGCTCAAGCGCACTCGCAATCGCCTTAATATCACTTTTAGCCACCTGTACACGCGCTTTGTCATCACGCCCCGTGACTTGAGGCACGATCATCGCGGCCAGGATGCCTAAAATCGCAATCACCACCATAATTTCTATCATCGTAAAGCCCGCTTGGCTACGCACGGTTCGGCTCATCACTCATCTCCTCTCTTCGCTTCTGTTAAAACGCTTTTGTTAAAACGTTATCTCTATTCACTTACTATTCACTTGCTGTTAACTGTATAATATATCGCAGCGGTTAAGCCACTAAATTATTCATCGAAATAATGGGCAGCATGATCGCTAATACGATCACCATAACCACCACGCCCATAAAGACCATCATCAATGGCTCAAATAGGCCAATAATGGTGCCAATCAAACTCTCCAGCTCACGCTCTTGGTTTTTTGCGGCACGCCCCAGCATATTATCCAGCTCACCACTCTGCTCACCACTGGCAATCATCTGAATCATCATCGGCGGAAAGTGCCCCGACTGATCCAGCGCTTTATTTAAACTCGAACCTTCACGCAACATCACACCCCCTGCCCGCACCGCATCTCGAATGCAAATGTTACTGGTCACCTCAGACGCGATCTGTACGGCCTCCACCAACTGCACACCACTGCGCGTTAAAATGCTTAATGTGCTGGCAATACGTGCAGAGTCAATACCACGGCAGATACGTGAGATCAGCGGCAGACGCAACATCACGCTGTGGACACGGCGTTGAAACGGCTCATTTTTCATCGCATTGACAAAAGCAACCCCCATCATAATTAACAAAATAAAGATATAACCGCCATAATCTTGCAAAAAATCACTGCTGGCAATAAGCGCCACCGTCAACCCCGGAAGCTCTTGACCGCTGTTCTCAAAGACCGCCACCATTTTAGGAATCACGAATTTGAGCAACAGCACCACAATGCTGACACTGAAAAACGTAATCACAATCGGATAGATTAAAGCGCCTTTGATTTTCTTGCTCGTATCGGCGCTGCTCTCAGTATAATCAGCCAGCTGCTCCAAGACCAAATCGAGGTGGCCCGACGCCTCACCGGCAGAGACGGTCGCGCGATAGAGGCCTGGAAACGCATTCGGGTACTCCGCTAAGCTGCTCGCCAAGGTGAAACCCTCGACGACTTTGGCCCGTATAGAGAGGATCATACTGCGCACTTTAGGCTTCTCCACCTGCTTAGCGACCGCTTTTAACGCCTCTTCGACCGGTAACGCCGCCTGTATCAGCGTGGCCAATTGACGCGTCAGCAGCGCCAGCTCATTCGACGAGATGCGTAACCGCGAATAGCCACCGCCCCCTTGACCTTTGGCACGCTTTGAGATGGTCGCCTCAACCGACAGCGGCACCAGCCCTTTATCACGCAGCTGCTGACGCACCTGTCGAGCACTGTCGCCCTCCAGCGTTCCTTTCTTTTGTCGACCTTTACCATCCAGGACCAGATAGTTAAATGCAGGCACGTTTCCACTCT
This sequence comes from Gammaproteobacteria bacterium, assembly GCA_038124075.1. GTDB lineage: Bacteria > Pseudomonadota > Gammaproteobacteria > Pseudomonadales > JAYPBG01 > JAYPBG01. The sequence goes on along the minus strand of JAYPBG010000009.1, from coordinate 15,635 downwards.
CCCCTTTGTGCTGGTTCTTGTGTACGGGTTATTGTATGCGGGTTCTAGGCCTCTCGAGTCACACGCAGCACCTCTTCGATGGTGGTAATCCCTTTTCGAACTTTATCAAAACCATCATTGCGAATCCCTGTGCTGCGGGTACGGGCATAACGCTCCATATCGGCCTCACTGCTGCCGTTATGGATCATATTGCGCAGCGTCTCATCGACCACAATCACCTCATAGATGCCACTGCGACCGCGGTACCCTAAATTGTTACACGCTGAGCAGCCGTGCGGACGGTAGAGTGTGACCGCCTCATCTTTTGCGTTCAACAGTGCCAACTCACGCTCATTCGCATCATAGGGCTCTCGACAGTCAGGGCAGAGTTTTCTCACCAACCGCTGCGCAATCACCGCGAGCAGACTGGAGGAGAGCAAAAAGGGCTCAACCCCCATATCGTGCATCCGAGTCACCGCCCCCACCGCACTGTTGGTATGGAGCGTCGAGAGCACCAAGTGCCCAGTTAAACTGGCCTGCACCGATATCTCGGCAGTCTCCAAATCACGAATCTCACCCACCATGACAACATCAGGGTCTTGACGCAGCATGGCGCGCAACCCGCGTGCAAAGGTCATATCCACCTTAGCGTTGACCTGCGTCTGGCCGATCCCTTCCAGCTGATACTCAATAGGGTCCTCTACGGTGAGAATATTGCGCGACTGCTGATTCAGGTTGCTCAAGCAGGAGTATAGGGTGGTCGATTTACCCGACCCCGTTGGGCCGGTGACCAAAATAATGCCGTGGGGCTTATGAATCGACTCAATTAAGTTCTGCTCATCCAGCTCAGACATGCCTAAATTGGAGACCTGCAAGCGGCCAGCGTTTTTATCCAAAAGACGCAGCACCACGCGTTCACCGCTGCTTGAAGGCATGGTTGAGACACGCACATCCACTTCACGGCCAGCCAATTTTAAAGAGATGCGGCCATCTTGTGGGATACGTTTTTCTGCAATATCGAGCTTCGCCATAACTTTAATACGAGAGACCAATAAAGGGGCCAACTCTCGACGCGGCTGAACCACTTCACGCAGCACCCCATCGACTCGCATACGCACAATTAAGCGCTTCTCAAAAGTCTCTATATGAATATCCGACGCATTCTCACGAATCGCCTCGGTCAACAGTGCATTGATCAGGCGAATGATCGGGGCATCATCCTCCTGCTCCATCAAATCTTCGGTCTCATTGACCGACTCAGCCAGGCTTTTCAGATCAAGCTCATCACCCAGCCCCTCAACCACCTGCATCGCTTCACTGGCATTGTTTTGATAGGCTTTCGCAAGTCGCTCATCAAACCCCTCTTTAACGACGTAACGAAACTCAATCGGCTGGACTAAAAAACGCTGCACCTCGGCCAGAACCTCGGGGTCAATGCCTCGCAGGCACTCCACAACGACACACTCATCCGATACAGCGTCACCCCTTTCGTCCCCTTCGTCCTTTTCGTTCTCTTCGTCCTCTTCTTCCCCTGCTTGCTCTGCTTGTTGCTCATCTCGCAAAGCAACCACAACGCCATGACGTTTAGCAAAACCGTACGGCAGGCGCTTATGCTCAAGCGCAAGCGGATCATCGGCATCATCGATATCATCCCGATCATCCACGCTGTCCATACCGCCTATACTGCCTTCACCGCTCATATCAACCTGCTATTGAATACTGTCCACTGTCCATAGTACTAGTACCACTGTCCACCTGCCCAATATCTAACCTTTTCTACAGGAGGCTGCCCTGGCGATTTCTCCTGTAATTTATTCACTTTACGACCATCAGAAAAAACAACCCAATAGGGTAACTGTAGATTCTCTAACCACTGCAGTCCAGAGGCCTCCCCGAGCAACATGGCAAGGGTGGCCGCCGAACCCGCAATCACAGCATGATCCGCCAGAACGGTGACCGCAGAAAACGGCTGCTCTACCGGCCAACCGCTACGTGGATCAAGAATATGACTGTAGGTTTTACCATTCAGTTCCATACAGCGCTCATAAACACCGCTGCTGGCAACTGCACCATAACAGATATCCACGGCATTATGCATCCTCTGTCTCTTCTGATTCTCTTCAGACCCAATAAAAGGGTCTCTGAGCGCGATGCGCCAGCCTTGACCCGACGGGGTGGGCCCCACAACACGCATATCGCCCCCCATATCTATCAATCCATGCACCATGCCCTGTTGATAGAGCACCTTTGCTGCCGCGTCTGCGGCATACTCTTTTACTATGCCGCCAAAATCAAGCTCCATCCCCTCTTCAAGCAGCACCCACCCCCCCTCTTGAGTGCGCTCATACTTTACACGAGGCCACCCTATGCAGGTGAGCAGCGCGTTTAACTGCTTAGGGCACGGCCGTCGCTGAGCATGAAAATCCCATGCACGTCGCAGGACACCCGAGGTAATATCAAAGAGCCCATCACTGAGCCGATAGAGCTGATCCGCATAATCCAACAGCGCAACCGTCTCAGCATCAATGGGCGTGGGTACACCCGAACCCGCCGCACGGTGCACCTGAGAGAGCAGTGAGCTCTCCCGATACCGTGAGTAGCGCTGCTCAAGCCGCTCGATCACCCGTCTTGCGGACACGATCGCTTTTTGAGCCGTCTCAGCCGAATCGGCATAGAGCGCAATCTCACAGGGGCAGCCCATCGCTTTAAACTGAACGCTAAAAACGCTAAAAGAGCGACTCATAACCAAAACTGACTATATTAAAATCAACCAAAGCCGGGTTACCCTCACCGCCTCCAATGCCCAAACTGTCATCCGAATTGTAGTGCTCAAATTCAGCCGTTAATGTGGATGTCCCAAAACGTTTAATCAACTTCAAACGCAGTGTGATTGCGCCGTACGATGAGAGCCGATAGTCACTGCTGTAGTGCTCGAAATCGGCCTCAACACCGTCATAGATCGCCTGATAGAAATCCGCTTCACTTTGCAGATAGAGGCGTATGCTCGGCACCAACTGCATGGTGGCACCGAGATCGCGATACCAGGCTGTATCAAAGGTATGCGAATTCACCCCCCAATTGTCATGATAAAAACGATAATCGGTATGAAATGTGCCGCGCCACGCTTCAGAGTAACGCCGATAGCGCAGCACCCAGGTTGTTTGATGTCGATCTGTGGGCCGGTTTTCATGCGCCCACGTTATAGGGCTTGAAGGGGTTGCGGAATCATCGTCATAAAAAGCCACCTGTTTATAGGCATCGGTCAAGTAACCCGAATGGACTTTAAACCCTAACCCAGTCTGTAATGTCGAGACCCTGTTCATCACCTGTGTGATGCCCCCATAGAGCGAGAAGGTCCCTTTATACTCTTTATCCTGAGGGCGATCTTGAAACGTCCCCGGCTCGACCGCTTCGATGGTGTCTGAAGAGACCGACATACTCCCTTCAACCGTTGTCAACTGATCATTAAAATCGAGTGCGACCCCCAAGCCGGCCGAGAGCGCGCGGTAATCATCCTCAATCGAAAAACGGCCTGTGGCATCAATCCGCGCATCGGGCAGATAGTAGTGCGTCGTCAGACTGAAATCGGTTCTCTGATCTTCGATCGTTGCACCGGTCATTCTCACGACAGGGACCGGGCGCCCCTCATCATCCAACACAATGTTTGCACTGTCATTCACCTTGGGCGTGATATACCAAGGCGATGCCCCACTCATGCGCTCATACGAGAGATTGACGGTGTAGGCCAAACGCTCACTTTTAGGCAGGGTTGCGTTCAACATCAGAACCGGGATCGAATAACGCTCCGTAACCCCCCCGATATCAGCACCAGGCAGTGTGTGCAGATCCGAACCGCTCAGATCCATTTCGCTGTAACGTGACACCTGCAGCGCGAGGGAGCGCTCCGGCATCGTCGCCGCCTCGGCAACATCACTGACCGTCGGCAGGTTAGGCAGCGCTAACGCACTGCCCGTCAAGGCTAACAGCGACGGACTTGCTTGCCGCTTTTTCAAAGCCTCTCTGTGCTGAACCTTTTCAATTACATTTTCAATTACAGCCACAACCACCCCCTCCTGCACTTGCAGAGCCTGAAGAGCCCTCTTTACTAAAATAGACATGATCTCGCAGCTGGGCACTGAGGCGATCTGGACTGCCCTGCATATCAGGCCGAGCCAGCTTGCCCCGCTGCCACGGCTTAACCGGCTCCGTCGCACAGCCACTCAAGAGGCAGAGCAACACCAGAGACCCCACCCAATAACCCACTCTATAACCCAACTGAAACACCAAACACCCTTCCCTTTTTTTCATTCGCCCCTCACTCTCTATGCACTCTTCTCTTTGCACTCTTCTCTTTGCACTCTTCTCTATGCACTCTCTCTATTCATTCACACTTTCATTCAATAACTTCAGAATCTCACCCTTGATGAGCGGCATATCCTTCTCTTTAAACCCTTTATGCACCCACCTGACCAGCCCCTCTCTATCCACCAAAAAAGAGGTCGGCATCGCCTGAACACCCCACAGCTCCGCCATACGCCCTTTAGGGTCAAAACCAGACGGGTATTGAACACTCAATCGCCTAAAAAAACCGAGCGCATCACGCTTATTCTCATCGACATTAATGGCCAACACCTCAAACCCCATATGATGAAGCTCAGCGCGCAACTCATTAAACAGAGGCAAAGACGTCCGGCAAGGCGGACACCAAGACGCCCAAAAATCGACCAACACCACCTGCCCCCTCATCTCATCCAACGCAACAAGCGCTCCACCCTGCAAACTCTCCAACACCGTACCCGGCGCCCGCTTCCCCACCGTCCCCGCCCACGACGGGCTAGATTGACTAAATAGGACACCCATAAAAAATAGACTACATAGCAGACTGCATGGAGACGGAGATAATAGGCGAGATAACAGGACACCCATAAAATAAGCCCCCTGAACACGCTTCACCTCTCGCTTCACCTCTCTCTTATCCATAACCTCTCTCTTCACCCTCTACTCCTTTATTATCAGACCACACTAAAAGCAACACTAAAAGCTCAACCAAAAAATCAGATTACCAAAAGCACCCCTAAACACTTTGAATTCATCGGTTTAGATCAGTATAGAAAAGATTCAAGAAAATGAGTTCTAATCATCTTATGAAGTTGTTAATATGTGCGCAATTTCAGTGGCCCCATTTCAATCACCCACTTTAATAACCACTTTGACAAGAAGTGGAGAAGCAAGAAAAGGCAAGGCAAGATAAGGTAAGGTAAGGTAAGGTAAGAGAGACAAGGAGAGGCAGCATGAGCGACGCACTGCAAAAAACAGATTCATCCATACTGGTCACAGGAGGCGCTGGCTACATCGGCAGCCACGTTGTCCGACAACTTGGCGAAGCGGGCGAATCCGTTGTGATCATCGACAATCTGGCCACTGGATTTGAAGCCGCTGTAACCCATGGTGAACTGATCGTTGGCGACGTCGGCGATCAAGCACTGGTCAGCGACGTACTGGAAAAATACAACGTCAGCGCCGTACTCCACTTCGCCGCCAGCACCATCGTGCCTGAATCGGTTTCAGACCCACTGAAGTATTACAAAAACAACACCGCCAACACACGAAACCTGCTTGAATGCTGCGCCAAGCAGGGCGTACAACAGTTTATTTTTTCATCAACTGCAGCCGTTTACGGCATCCCCAACCAAGCCGTCTGCACAGAAGAGACCCCCACTCAGCCGATCAACCCTTATGGCACCTCTAAGCTGATGTCCGAAATGATGCTCAAAGACCTCGGTGCCGCCACCGACCTGAACTACGTCGTCCTACGCTATTTCAATGTTGCAGGCAGTGACCCAGAGGGCCGAGTGGGCCAACGCACCCAAAAACCCACCCAC
>JAYPBG010000009.1:8895-9764 GCA_038124075.1 Gammaproteobacteria bacterium | reverse complement strand
CTCCTCACCAAAGTAGCGGTCGAAGCGGCCCTGGGCAAACGCGACACACTCTACATTTTTGGCACAGATTACGACACCCCAGACGGCACCGGCGTACGCGACTACATTCACGTTGAAGATCTAGCCACAGCGCACTTAAACGCCCTAGACTACCTACGCAAAGGCGGAGAGTCAGTCACACTGAACTGCGGCTATGGCCATGGTTTCAGTGTACGAGAAGTGATTCAAGCCGTAGAAAACGTGAGCGGCAAAACACTGAATGTGATCGAGACAGAGCGACGCGCTGGAGACCCGCCAGAACTGATCGCCAAAGCAGACCGTGCACGCACCCTACTGAACTGGACCCCTCGGTACGATGACTTAGAGGTGATCGTCGACTCCTCACTTCGATTCGAGCAATCCCTAGGCTAGTGCTCTGGCTGGCTTAAAACAAAGCAACGATTAAACAAAGCAACGAAAGGTTAAAGATATGATAGGCACGGTTAACAGCATTACTAACAGACTGTTTCATCAAAATAAAAATAAACAAAACAACCCTAAATGCCTGATATGTTTAGACGAAATTGAACACTCCAGCGATATTGCCAGCTTTAATTGTCGTTTTCCAGATCATGTCGTTCATCAAGCATGCATGAGGAAGTACCAAGAGTACAACTACATAGGCTGCCTCAATTGTGACGCTGGCAAAAATAGACTACAACCTCAACCAGGCAACGCTGACAACGCTTTAGCATTAGCAGCAGCAGGGAGAAGAATGGAAAGAATATTAGCAGTAGGGAGAATGGAAAGAATGGCAGAGGCAATGGAAAGAGAGGCAATAGAAGGAGCAATAGAAAGAGCAATAGAAAGAGAAAGAGAAAGAGCAAGAG
>JAYPBG010000009.1:5285-8885 GCA_038124075.1 Gammaproteobacteria bacterium | reverse complement strand
CTGATGTCATTTATAATGATCGCATCACAACACACTACAATTAACGCTATAAACAACGCTATGGATAACAACAGCGAGCGCCCGGAAAATCAAAATGCATGGGCTCAACCTTCAATACTGCCCCTCTTATGTGTAGCGAGCACCTTACTCCTACTGCTTACATCTAGAGCGATGGAACGCGCTAATATATACCCTAAAACGATTGAGAGCACACTGAAAACAGTAAACGCTCTCTACTCCGGCATGGCCGCCGCCAATGTCTTAGCGCCCTCTATGCGCACACACCTTGCCCATATTACCCCTATTGCCATATCTCCATCAGCAGTCACGGTGTGCACGGGCCTTGCTGGGGCCATACTGCCTACAGTCTACTATCAATCCTTAAGGTGGCGCTAAGAGAACGAGAACGTCACGCGTTCTCAACCAATTCACGGATTCTATTAAAGTGCTCTTCCGACTGGTAAAAGATGGCTGCCAGAAACTCGAGTTTACTCGCCAGCTGATCTGTCACTGAGTCAATAGACTCATCGTAATCAGAGGTTATTTTTTGTACTTTCTCTAACATTCCGTCCATATCTGCCACGATTTGATCAACCGACTCATCAGCATTCCCCGTTAAAATGACAAACTTTTGTACACCTTGCGCCACCAAGCCGGTCAACTCATCAGCCTCACTCATAGTGGACAAGATATTATCGACAACACCTTTAATCTGCTTAGTAGCACCTTCGGTTTTTTGAGAAAGCTGTCGCACCTCATCTGCCACAACACTGAACCCTCGCCCATAAGAGCCTGCTCGAGCAGCCTCTATGGCCGCATTAAGTGCCAACAAGTTTGTTTGCGACGCTATCTCAAGAATCACTTTAACGATATCAGAAATTTCGCGCCCAAAGCCTGACAGCTTACTCATTTGCTTAGAGGACTTATCCACGGTTTCTGAGAAACTCTCAACGTGCGATCTACTCTGGGCCAATACGGCTCTGCCCGCCCGAGCCTTATGACCCGTAGAGACAGCGAGCTGCTCCGCTTCGGCGTTGACTTCCGCACTGGTGATCACCATACTCACCATCGCCTGGATCGCCTCATTGGCCTGCGCAACGTCGGCCGTATGGGTTTCCATAATCGATAAAATCTCAGCTTTTTTCTCCTGACTCATTCGGAGACCATCCTCTATATTCTCTTTATCGCTTGGGTTGACATCCGCTTTTCTAGACTTATCAAAAACGTTATCACAAAAGCGCTCGAGGCAACCATACAGTGCCTCTATCTCTTGAGCAGAACTCTGAGATCCATTTTGATCCGTCGAGAGATCCAGTGACGCGCAGATTGATGTTAGCCTTTTTAGGTGCTTCTGATTCTGCATGAGGTGTGCACACCAAAATGTGGATAACAGTAACCCTGTTGTTAAACCGGTTGCGAGCAGTGATAACACGCCCCCGTTCAACAAGAAAAGAACCGTGAACAGCGCCCCTGAAAAAATCAGCACGCATGATGCAGTGAGTATGTGCGTGTAGGAGTATCGTGATACCATGATTACATTCCCATAACTTTTCGAGCAGTTGACAAAAGCTCATACGACGATTTTTGTTTTAAGTTTAAGCTTGTTGCACCAGAAGGTTTGGCGATTACGGCCGCCGCGCCCGATGACTTTGCCTCAGTGGCGGCCTTACTGCCAGCCTGAGCAATAGAGGAGACAATGATCACTTTCGCCTTACATACCAGGCTTAAGCGCTTCAAGCACTCTAAACCTGTCATTTTGGGCATTTCGATATCCAATAAGATAAGGTCCGGCTTAAGCTGCTTAGCTCGATCCAGCGCCATCTGACCATCCTGAGCCTCACCTATGATTTTAAAGGATGCATCTGAGGATATAATCTCTTTTATAATCGAACGCATTATTACGGAATCATCGACGACCATAACTTTGAAAACCATATTATTCTCCTTCTTCGTCTCTATTCACTTCTTATCACTTCTTATCACTTCTTATTAATGGTCACTATCAGCACCTTAGTGTGAACTGTGATGCATCGGGATCGGCTGCTTTAAAAGGTACGCCATAGGCGCACATTTATCCTCTTCACAATAAACATGATCAAAATATTCAGCGGTCTTCTTTGGAATCCCTAACAATGGCCTAAAGTCTCCCTTCTTAAGCTTAGTCAAATACTCTACTTGATCCACCAACAGAAAAGCCAACTGCTTCTCCTCTACACGATAGACAACACCGACCGATTCTGAGACCGATATACGCTCGTCCATTTCAAGCATCTCTCGTACACTGACAATGGGTAATACGCTGCCTCGCCACTCGATATGACCAGATGATAAACTGGCCTTTTGGTTGTCGGATGAGATGATCTCAAACACCGAATTACCCTCCAAAAGAATAGGAATATCATTGACTTTTACATAGAGATAGCTGTTCATGCCACTTTAGACTCCCCTATGCCCCCTGATGCTCCCTCATCTTTATCACCCTCATCACCTTCACCACCTTCATCACTATCAGCCACTTTAATACCCATTACTTCACTTTCTGAAGCTGAGTTGATCACCTGCTTCGCCTCTTTCGCTGACGTGCGAAAGACAACCGCTGACTTACCTCTCTTTAACACCAGCTTAAATAGATCCTCAATATCTAAAATCAGTACAAATTCGCCATTCCCTAAGACCGAGGCCCCACTCACCCCCGGCAGCGCGGCAAGCTGCTCATGAATATCTTTGCTGAACAGCTCTTGACGCTGATAGGAGCGATTAACGACCAACCCAATGCGCTGGGCACCGTCTGAAATAATGGTCACGACCATTCTCTTCTGTTGAAGCTCCTCCTCAGGCACATCAAACCCCAAAAGAGGCCCCAACCGATAGATAGGTAAAAATCGGTTTCGCAACACCACCGCTTGGTTGCCTTTACACGTCTGAATATCCGACACCTCAATTTCAATCATTTCGGCCACATAGCGTTCAGGTATCGCCATCACCTGATTAGAGGCGCTGACCAGCAGTGTCTCTTGAATCGCGGCCGATAGAGGCAGTTTCAGCGTAAAGGTGGTCCCTACCCCCTCTTCCGACGCAATAGAAATCGTTCCGCCCAAGCGCACCGCATTGGAGCGGACGACATCCATACCAACTCCACGTCCAGACGTCTCTGTCACCGCTTCAGCCGTGGAAAAACCAGGCTCAAAGATAAATTGTAAAACCTGATCCCTGGTCATACGCGCCACTTCATTTTCTGTGGTCAAACCCCTAGCGATCGCTTTGTCTTTTATTATTTCAGCATTAAGGCCTTGCCCATCATCACAGATATCAATAAGCGCCCAGTTACCTTTCTGACTGGCAGAGAGCTTGATAAGCGCTATCTCCGACTTCCTTGCTTCACGTCTCCCGTGGGGTGGCTCTATACCATGATCAATACTGTTACGCACCATATGCATTAATGGATCATTAAGAACCTCTACCATCGCTTTATCAATGCGCACCTCTTGGCCTGTAATCTCTAACTTTACCTTTTTTCCTAACGCATTGGATAGGTCGCGCACGATACGTGGAAAACGTTTAAAAACCGTTTCCATGGGTACGACGCGAAGCGCCAATACA
>JAYPBG010000009.1:2632-5275 GCA_038124075.1 Gammaproteobacteria bacterium | reverse complement strand
GCATCCCCCTGATCGAAACCATTTCACCAATTTGACTCATAAACTGATCTAATGTCTCGCCGTTCACTCTCAGCATATTATTTTTACGTGATTGAGACGGCTCTAAATCTAAGGGTGTTTGTGCATTTTGTTCTTCGCCTGCCTCTTTCTCCTCACGCTCAGCATCTCTCTCAACACCTTCACACGCTCGATCACAGGTGGGTAAAAAGCTTGATAATAGCGCGTCATATTGCTCCATCATACCTGGGTCAATGGCCTTGGTCTCGTGGCGCTGCCTAAGACAACGAACAATTGCATCGCTGATCGACAGGCTCTCAATCTCTTTATCTTCGGCAATACGGTTAGCCTGATACTCCAAAGTAGTGATAAAATTGGACGCATCCTTCAGGGCATCAAAAAGGGGAGGCAGGGCGCTGTCACCTCGCGTAAGCAGAGCGGCACCGTTATCTTTAATTAATATTAAGGCGCGCTCCAACTGAATAAAACCCATGGTTGAAGTCGCAAAGAGTATCTCTTCTGTTAGCGCTGTGACTTGATCAATAGGGGTATGGGTATGGGTACTGTCACACTCCACGTTATCACCTTTATCACCCTCAGGCATTAAGAGTGCGTCAAGAAGCTCGGGTAGCTTTTCACTTAACATCTCTGCAAAGTAGAACAGAAGATCAGGGTCCTCATGTACATTTTCTGACTCATTTTCTGACTCATTTTCTGACTCATCACGCTGAACCGTCGTAGCATTTTGCTCTGCACGCTCAACAACGCCTTCACCCGTCACTGGATGATCTTTAATTAACGCCGCTAACTCATTGATCAGCGCTTGGGGTGCAGGCTCATCTCGCCGCTCTTGGACAGCGATTTGCAAGTAGCTTTTTAACGCATCTAGCGCTTTAAGAAGCACGCCTGCAGAGCAATCATTCAACTCAAACTCACCCTCTCGAACCAGATCCAAAATATCTTCAGCTTTATGTGCAATAGACTCCATACCGATTAAGTCCATCGCTTTAGACAACCCCTTAATCGAGTGAAAACTTCTAAACAGCTGATTGACCTCATCACGATTCAAGCTTCTTGCTTCAGCCTCAATGAGCAGTGGCTCCAAATATTCAAAGTGCTCGATGGCCTCTATCTCGAGCTGAACCCAAAGCGTCTCAATATAATCTGACATGTTTCTCTCCTAACACGCTTACACCCCTGTTATGCCCTTGACTAACGGCACCGTTGTCTAACGGCACCACTGCGTCAGGCGTTTAGCCATCCGGTTCAACGGCATGATGTGCGTCACGGCTCCAGACTCCAATGCAGCCAGCACCATACCGTCCACTACACAACCTGAGGGCTCTTGAACCACAATGGGCAATTTTTTTTCGGCAAAGAGTTTGGCGCCCTCCGTACCATCACTGCCCATGCCCGTTAAAATCAGACCGACTGGATTTTTTGCCACCTGCAGAGCCGATCTAAACAGAACATCTGCGTTTGGGTGAATATTGGCAGTACTCGACGTTCTGAGACTCAAGGAGACATCAGCAAGAAAAGAACCAAATAACTGCCCATCTGTTCCACCCGGCAGTACAATAACCTCACCTTTTTTAACGGCCATCCCCTCTCTACCCTCAACCACTTTATGCTTGGTTTTAGCGTTTAAGCTTTGCGCATAGCTGGGCGTAAACTCTTTTGGCATATGCTGAGCTATAACGATAGGAATATCCAAAGGTTCAAGTTGACCCAATAAATTCAAGACTGCGGTTGGCCCTCCAGTGGAGACACCTATGACAATTAAATCAATATTATTCGGTATCTCCACCTCTCGTAACTGCTTCGTACTTCTGACTGCCTCGGGCGCACGCTGCGGTTTAAGAGATGCCTTTTTATCGACAAGCATACCGTTCGCGGCCCAGTAGCGAACCTTATCAAGCACTTCAGCCTCTATAGACGCCATATCCATATTGACCATGGAGCTGTTCTTTGCGATGAAATCGACAGCACCTTCGTTCAGCGCCTCAAGGGTCACTTTGGCACCCTTGTCTGTTAAACGGCTCAACATAATGATCGGACATGGCGCTTGCGCCATAATGGTACGCACAGCCTTTATGCCATCCATATTAGGCATCTCTACATCCATGGTAATCACCTGAGGATGGTGGATGAGCGCCATCTCAAGTGCGGCGGCGCCATCTTCCGCTGTCGCGACCACTTTAATTTTAGGATCCAGCTCAAGCATCTTGACCAGAGCAATGCGCATAAAGGCCGAGTCATCAACCACTAACACTTTTATCATGTTTCTCTGCTTACTATCTTACTACTGATATGCCAATGAATAGATCAAGCTGCTTTAGCTTGCTCCGTTAATGCATCCAAATCAAGGATACTGACCAAAATACCATTGATTCGACCGATCGACTCTATATAGTCTTTTTCATGGCGACTCATGGCTTCAACATCGCTCTGTGCCACTTCCATCACACGATGCACCTGATCAACGGCCAGTGCCCACTGTTGAGACTCATTCCCGGCAACAATAAAGGCCGTCATTGACGTAATCTCAACAGCAGCCCCTGGGGGGCTAAATTGCCGCCTCAAGTCAGAGACAGGATAGACCTCACCTTGTATCTGAACGACACCAATCAAGTGTGCTTCACCGCC
>JAYPBG010000009.1:0-2622 GCA_038124075.1 Gammaproteobacteria bacterium | reverse complement strand
CTCTAGGGGCAGGGCGCACTCTTCTGAACCGACTCTAAACGTTAACAGCGAGCATTTTCGCTGGTTAGCGATTTTATCATTTTGAGTCACTCTCTTATTGGCAGTAAACAAAAACTGCTTAAACCCACGTGTGCGCTCTTCACTCAATATCTCACCAATATTAAGTGCCCCAACCAACCGCTCTTCGCTGTCAACTAAATACCCCTCTAATAAACCACAGTTCACCAACGCATCATGATTATCATCCTGAACGCGCAACTGTTTAATGCCGACGATATTATCAATGCTGAAGGAACAGCGGACTCCATTATGTTCTACAATGACTAATTTATTACCGGTATCGCCACCGTTGTGTATCAATCGTTCCAACCCTAACACCAGACAGGGTTCACCGTGCGTGTACATCATGCCTAAGACCTCAACCCCAGTGGAAGGCACCAAGGTGATATCACCCCGCTCTTGCACATATTTAACACACTGCATTGGAAAGGCATACCATTCATCAGCGGCCGTAACCACCATATAGCGATGCTGCTGGGACAATACCGGATTATTATCACTCACATCACCATCAACATAACCTTTCTGTACCGATATCAACCCCTCCAGGTCATTGGAAAAGATCGGTTGTTCAATATCTTCTATGCCTAACTGTTCGGGCGACAGCAGCAATACCGTTTTTTGAAGCCAGCGAATCTGCCCAGCAATAAAACCCGCCTCGTCTGAGGAGCATTCGTCAGTCAACGGCTCGAACTGTTCATCATTAAGATCCGTCAAGACCACCGCTTGACTGATATGAAGGGCGGTGCGAATACCTCCGCTCTCAATCACAATCAATTGCCCCTGTTCCTTGGGCAGCGATCCAGCCTCCGTGAGCCTTCTTAACAAGTCAATTTGCGCAACCACTTCACCGCTCACATTCACCAACCCATCGACATAGTGCGGCGCAAATGGGAGAGGCGTGACATGTTTTAACTTCGCGACCTCTTTAACACAGCTCGAAGGCAATGCGTATACTTTTTCATCCACTTCTACAATATTAACTTTCATAGCCCACCTTTATAGACTTGCTTTTTACCAAACCTTATCACTTTTTATCAATGCTCATAATCAATACCGAGCTCAAGTCCACTCAGCATTTCTTATAATAGAAGTTGCCCTCTTTCGATAAAGATTTTACGCCATCACCCAAAACCAACAACGGGTCCACCGCCCCCATGACCATCAAGCCTCCAGGCCTGAGTCCATTTAAAAGGTGTTGCTGAATGGTTCTCTTATGTTCATCATCAAAATAGATTAACACGTTCCTACAGACCACCAGATCAAAAGAGCCGGGATAGATTATAGGGTCCATCAAATTGTGCACCTGGAAATTGGTAATGCAACGCACAAACGACTTAGGTTGAAGGCAGGGCGTATCCATCGCATTTTGCGCTTTTTTATCAAACCACGAGCGCCACTGTCCAGGCATATCTCGAAAATCACCTAAGGTCACATCATAATACTCTGCTTTGCGCGCTTGCTCTATCACCGCTTTAGACACATCCAACCCTAACACTTTAGCTGAAATATCCGTGGATAGCGTTACAGAGCCATCGGGACTCCCCGATGCTAATTGAAGCTTTAACAGATTGGAGAGCAGCAAAATAGCCAATGTGTAGGCTTCGGCACCTGTTGAACAACCCGCTGAACAGATTGTAATGCTTTTTCGCTGGCCGCGAATGCTATCATCAAACAGCTCAGGTATCAAAACATCATTCAGAAAGTTAATCTGTCTTTCATCTCGAAAAAAGAAGGTCTCATGCACCGTGATGTTTTCAACAAATTCGATCCATTCAGGATGGCTGCTTGGTAGTACATTAAGATAATGAAGCTTAGTACGAACATCCATCGCACTAAAAGATGAGAAATAGCGAAGCAACTTGTTCTCCAGCAGCTCTGTCGGCTTCATACCAAAACGGCTAGACAATTCAGGGTAGAAGTCCCGGATCGCACTTAAAAGCGAACATTGTGATAGCATACTTTAGCCCATATACTTTAATTAGAAATGATTAGCTTCTATAGACACTTGAAAAGTACCTTACCGTTGTTGCCTTCCTCGCCGCCCAGCCGCATCAAGTATTACCTATACGCTCAGCGGCTTGGGCTCGCCGTGCGCCTAGGTGCATACTTGTCAAGCAGCTATTGCCAATGCGTATCTAGCCTTCCTTGAGATCTTGGGCTGCTTTCACTAATGAAAATTGTCCCACCTGATTGCGCACGTTCGACGTCAAACGGCTCGCCTCGAGCACCGTCGTAGTTATCTCTTCAGACGCAGCCGCGTTGGATTGAGCCATCGCAGCGGCAACGCGTTGCAGCATGCCACTGATCTCATCAGACGAGTCTAGGATCGCATTCATATCGCCATTCACCTCCTTGGCCGTATCAACCGCATTACTCGCTTCACTGACAGCCTGATTCACCAACTCCGTAATCTCCTGGACCGAATTCGCTGAGTGCTCAGCTAATTTCCTCACCTCTTCAGCAACGACCGCAAACCCCGTTCCATGCTCACCGGCGCGCGCCGCTTCAATCGCAGCATTCAGTGACAACATATTTGTCTGATTGGCAATGGATCCAATC
>JAYPBG010000008.1:18699-25756 GCA_038124075.1 Gammaproteobacteria bacterium | reverse complement strand
AACAATAGAACAAATAACAACCTAATAGGCTGCTATTTCGCGCCAGCGACTAAGTCCATATCTTCTCTAGGCTCGTTGTATCACAGGGGGTAAGCGGTGTGTTGGTCGCATCGAAACAGATGATATCTAGAATTGTTAAGAATAGCAATGTACGTGAAGGCTGTCGGAGCAAGGTGCTTGTGGCTGGGTGATTATGGCTCCTCTGGTTCGATCAGTGCGATCAGTTCCTGCATAATTTGCCGCTTAATTTCTACACTGTTCGTTGGGTCTGTGTTGTATTTTTCACCCAGTTGTTGGTAATCGCTGGGGGATAGGCTTAAGGTCAGGCGAGGCCGTTTGGGGGCGGAGTAGGAGAGGCCGATCATTTTTCGAATCTGGCTCGACGGTGTGAGCCCCTCCTGAGCCGCAAGCGTGTGAATCGCTCGAGCGATCTGCTGCTCGAGCTCAAAGGCCACCTGAACCGACTTGGCGGTTGTATCCTTTTTTTTCAATTCACCTTTTTTGCTCATGCGCTTGCCTCACCTTCCGTGGGCCACATCTCTTCGATTGCGTTGAGCTCATGGAAGAGGGAGAGGCTCAGCTCCTGCTCGCCGCTCTCATAGATTTCAAGCTCCAGGGCGTGCTCCTCGTCGCTGTCTTCTGCCGTGAATGAGATGAAATGTTCACGTTGCTCGATCTCTGCGTCGCTTAAAAAGCGCGCATCCCCTTTGATGAAGGCGCCCTTAATTTGGTGGTCGGCTTTGTTGTATTGTTTGGCCAGCCATTGAGCGTAGGTATCGGAGTGTTGTGTAGGGGTTAAGGCTTGGCCAATGCTGCCCTCTTTAAACAGGGTCAACTGCTCTGGGGATAGGATGCTGGGTACCTGTGCTTTGGGTACTTTTCTGCTCAACGCCAGATATTCATCACCATCCTCCTCCTCAACCATTAAATAGATGAGCTGGTTGGTGCGATCTTTCAGGACCAGCTCTGGGTAGCAGATACTCCCATAGAGGTAGGTGTTTACTTGTGCCACTTCAAATGTGTTACCACTGATCTCGGGTTGGTCTAAAAAGCGGAATTTGATGATGTCCCCTTGGCGAAGGTCCCGAGGGTGATTGAGTTGCCGCGCTTTGGGGCGCTGCGCCCCACCTCCGCCAAAGAGTGCTTTTAACTGTCTGAACATCGTCCTTTAAACCTCTTGATGGGTATTTAACCTTTTTTGGCTTTTAGTTTGGCGAGTATATCGTTCGCTTTGCTCTCTTCGACGATACCGGCTTCCTTCAGTTTTGCCTCTAAATTATCGCCTTCGAAATCACTTTTCAGCTGTTCGCCTGCTTTAAGGCGGTCATCCAGTTCATCTTGTCGCTGTTTGATGCGGTCTAAAGACTCTTTTGCAGAGAGCAGTTTAGATGAGCCTGAAGCATAGTTGTTGGTGATGGCGGTTGTTGCCTTTTGGACGCTTTCGGTGGTTTTAACCATCACCAGCTGACGCTCCATATCAACGACCGCTTTGGTGGTTTTTTTGATCATCGCTTTTAAGCGTTCTGTATGTTCGGCAAAACTGGCTTGTGCTTTTTGCTGAATCTCAAGCTCACTTTGCTGTTCGGCAATTTTTTCCGCGACCTCTAAGGCCAGCGACTCATTATCTTTTTCCAGTGCTGCAGTCGCATAGCCTTCTAGCTTCACGATCTCTTGCTGGATGGCATCGATCTGTCGACTGGCTTGCATCTCTTTTGCCATAACCGATGTAAGATCACTTTTGGCTTTGTCCAGTTCAGATTTTGCATCCTTGATCTCTTGTTCAAAAATGCGAACGCTGTTGTTGTCGACAATGGCTTCGCCCATCTCTCGGGCGCCACCACGAATGGCTGTAAATATTTTCTTTAAAATAGACATTATCTACTTCCTCTCTGTTGGTTTATAACATATCACTGCATAAGAACTAAAACTAAAATTAAAATTAAAAAGTGAAGGCTATTTTAAGTAATCGCTCATCGCCTCAATGGCGTCTAAGGCGTTGCTGGAGAGCACCTCCAGTTCATGCACGATCTCTTGTAGGCTTGATTGTGTTGCCAGGGCACCGTAAATCACATAGTGATCGTCCAGAATGCCGAATGCTGAGAGGGGAACTGAGATGTTGGCTGTTAACATAGCGCGGTTCATCTCGCTGACTTCGTTCTCATTCACCTCTTCTTGGCGAAAGAGGTAGGCGATACATAAAATTTGGTCCGATGATGCAGATAGAAAGATGGGCAGCTCTTCTCTATCTTCAATGATGATCTGTAAGACTTCAACGTCCCCAGGGATTGGGTTGACCTCAAAAGTGAAGCCCTCTTCTGGGTTTTTGCCCTCTTTGGCCAGTTCGTTTGCTAATGTTGCTATTTCAACCATATCTGTCTCCTGTGCGCTATGATTTTAAGGTTAGTGCTCGAGACATATTATGTCAAGACATAATATGTCAAATTTTTATTGCTTCAAAGAAGTCTCTACTTTATATGAAATATCAAGCTTTTAAAGATGTCGAACTGATGGCTTTTTTCTGTGGTAGATTTGTGGTCAGTTCTGTATAGTGATTAGAGGTAATGATGAGAGATAGTTAGGTGCGATAAGAGATAACAGGTTTTGTCTATGCTATGATCTTGCGTTAAATCTATTGGCGAGCAGTAATAGGGTCTTTTAGTGAAAACCTCTTCGACACCTTCGACAACATTAAATGTAAACGCACCTTCTTTTCAGCCTAAGCGCGGTGTGGGTGGCAGGCATGCAGCGGTGAGTGAAACGACTCGTCGACAGCCTGCTCAGCAGAGAGGGTCGAATCGGCTTGGTGCGGTATCTGTTGATTTAACGCGGCGAACACACGCTGTTTCACGCAGGCCTGTTCCACACTTAAACCAGCCAACATTCAATCAGCCCAACTTCAATCAGCCAGCCGGATTAAAGAATCGACCCGGCGATCGAGCTTTTTTTGCTTCGTGTCATGCTTTTCCTGGGTATCCCTATGCGGTCTCCCCCACAGATGCTTATGTGGCACCGGTGATGCCTCGTGATATGCAAACGCTGTTTTTCAGGCTGCTGCCTTATCTTTTTTGGGGTGAATATGATGTTGATGCCCACGCCATTAACTACCGCTATCAAGAAATTAGGTCAGGTTTGCGTGAGCAGGTGACCCGCATGCTTGTGAAGAGACTGCATGGATGTAACCCGAAACCTGTAGCTAAATGTTATAGCTTTCTGGGGCAGCCTGCGCTTTGGTTGAATGCCTATTTTGTCAAGCAAGGCGTGCTCAAATATGAAGCGGATTATCCAGCACTAAAAGAGGCTTGGATTCGTTTAAATGGTTGTAAAGAATGGCTTCACGCTCGATTGACTCAAGGTGCTGCGCTCCACCTTCCGTTTAATCTTTCCGATGTTATGGGTGCCATGCCTTACAAGGCTGTTGGTAAGCCGCTGATGAAATATTTGGATTTAGGCACAGAGGATGAGTCAAGCGCTGGGCTCAGTGATCATGCGCCTGTGCTCTATTTAGAAGAGGGAATGGCGGTATGGAACATAGCACAGCAAGCGGGTGTGTTAAGTAATCCGAGTGGAGTCTCCTATACTTCGGCTAAATTTATTTTTCCTCAGAATGAAACACAAGAGGCGTATTTAACTCGACAGGATCGAATAGCCACGAGCATCGCTGATATTTTTCGTGCCAACACAGACTTAGAGTATATGCTCCTACAAGAGGTCGCGAGCCCGTTGCCTAATGTTGCATTTGGTAGCAGTAGAGTAGAGTACGTTAATGCTCTGAGAAGTAGACTGAATGATGAGCTGAGGCCTCATGGGCTCTCTATTTTCTTTGATGAGCATCAGGCAATTGTTTGGCGATCGGGGGCTCCAGGTTGGCATTTAGCACCAGAGTTGAAGGTAGCATTTGATAAGAGTGAAATCTGTAAGGATAAAACTAATACGATTCGAACCGCTGCCAAACTGGTGAAGAGGAGAGTCTCACCTTTTGTGCGATCTGACCAGGCGCAAGTTGCGGTCAGTTGTCATGGGTATTGGCGAAGCCCAAAACCCATGTGGGAGGTGATGAGGGGGATGGCTCATGCTGTCGATCAACGCTATCCGAATAAGGGGCTGGTGTTTGCGGGCGATTTTAACTGTACAGCGCTTGAGTTGATGGGGGCTGCGACACCGGATGCGTTAAAATACTGGACCTGCTTCGAGCCTAATAGGAGGCGCGGCACGCACAGTATTAATAATGAGGGCCATATTGCGGATGGGGCTGTCGATCTTTGTTTCACGTATGCATCGCACCGATCCCTTTGAAAACATGCTGCCGTATTTTTTAATGATCGTTGCCGAAGAGGTAAGTATTGGAAGAAGAAAGCGGCGCTTGTTTATTTAACGCTACGCTTATGGTTCAACCGGCTCCTCATTTATAAGCAGGAGCCGGTTGATGACCCTTTAGATGCGCTGTTAATGCTGAATGTGTCTGAGGTCTTGCGAGATGGGAATGAAGAGCTGCTCCCCCTTAAAGATTAACAGCAGGGCGCCGCCATGCATGGCATCTATCGCTTTCATGCCTTTTGTCTCTTTCACCAAGTCAATCTCTATATGGTCTTCTGTCTCAAAGCTGTTCAGTTCAGGCCAGCGGGTGACGGCATCACCGATGGCGTCACGAACGAGGTTGTTGCAGATGTTTCGGATAGCCCGAGCCCCTGATTTGGGGTCATACCCCTGGTCAGCGATCGCTTCTATGAGTGTGTTACCGTATTCGATCTTAATGTTTTTACTCTGTTCGATATCCTTAGAGACACTGTTTAAGACGAGGCGGCTGATTTGAAGCAGTTCTTCGGGTTCCAGTGCGTTGAAGATGATGAGGTCGTTGAATCGACCGACCACCTCAGGCCCCAGCTTTTCACCCAGGCGCTTCTTGATGCTTTCCGCGTTCGGTGAATCTGGGGCTGCGGCTGAGCTGTTATCATCGTCTAAAATACCTAAGTCGAAACCCATGCTCTTTTTGTTGAGGTTGTCATGAGCGCCGTAATTGGTTGTGAAGACAATGATGGAGTTTTTAAATGAGACCTCTTCACCAGAGCTGTCGGTCATTTTTCCGTTGTCCATTAAGCCTAACAGTGCTCGAATGACCTCATTGGTGGTTTTCTCCATCTCATCCATAAGGACAACGGAGTAAGGGTTCAGTTTTTGTGGACCGGTGAGCGTGCCCTCTTCGCCATGCCCTACATAGCCTGGTTCAGCACCTTTTAATGTGCTGATCTGTTGTACGGTCTCAAGGTTGATTTCGATGATATGCCTGCCGTCCACTTTGGATATTGCTTTTACCAACTCGGTTTTTCCGGTACCGGTTGGGCCGGCAAAGACCAGTACAAAAGGTTTATCCGCGTTGACACCGGTTCGGCTCTGAAAAATGGCGCTGGCAACGGCTTCCACCGCTTTATCTTGCCCAATCACATACTGGCGTAGGTCTTTAATAATGTTGTTAACAATTTCCCTACCGGGTAGATGGGCATCTGTATCACTTAAAATACCGGTCAGTGGAATTCTTGTGTGATGTTCGATGGAGAGGGCGATTTGATGAGCGTCGACCTCTGTGGCATTGTTATGTTTTGCCCAGGCACCGGCTCGGTCGAGTGCGGTAAGCTCTTTGTCAGGACTGTAGCCTGGGAGGTAGCGAGAGGCGTAGTTAATCACAGATTGTAGAGCCGCGTTACTGTATGTTATGTTGTAGTGCTTTTCCAAATCAGGCTTTATCCCGTCCAGTATGACTTGAAGTGTTTCTCTGTTAGGGGCGGTAAGGTCGATGCGCTCAAAGCGTCGATTGAGGGCCTCATCTTTTTTGAAGATACGGGTATACTCACTGGATGTCGTGGCGCCAATCCATTTTACCCCTTGAGCGGCTTTGATTAAGTTACCGATATCACCGGTGTTTTCAGATGTTTTTCCACCACCGATGACGCCATGAATCTCATCAATGAAGACGATGATCTTTTGATCTTGAGCCTCTTTAATGATCTCTTGAACATTTTTCTCCAACATTCCGCGGTACTGTGTCCCTGCTAATAGGCTGCCCACCGAAACGGAGACAAGTCGATAGCCTTCTAAGCTTTCAATTTTTCCCTCTACGATGCTTTTGGCTAACCCTTCAACAAGTGCGGTTTTTCCACAGCCAGGAGGGCCAACAATAATAGCGCTCCCTTTTTTGAAATATTGCAGCGCTAAGCTGAGCATTAAAGTCTCTTGTTCTCGACCAAACGCAAAAGAGATCTTCCCTTTGGCTGCACGCAGTGTCAAATCGTTTCCAAGTTTATCCAGCGTGGGTGTTGTGGGGAGTAACGTTTGTGATTTATACCATTTGTTGACCGCTTCAGAGGGGTTGTAGGGTTTAAGGGAGTCATCGTCTTGGTCGTCCAAGCTGTCAAGGGAATCAAAGTATTGGGCGAAGTCATCTTCAAATGCGTTTTTTGTGTTCAGAGTGTTATTCTCTAGGTCGGTGTTGATGCTGTTGTTGATGTTGTTTATGCTGTCCTTCTTCATTAGGGTGTCTATTTCTTGGTCAATAATATTGTGTTTGTCGATGTTGTGTTTATCAATAACCTCAACAAGGAGATTTTGCATTCTTAGAGTGGGGTCGTTGCTGAGATGGGAGAGTAAACCTTTGACAAGTGTATCGAAGCTAATAGGGATTTCACCGCTTTCGTGTTGGATAGATGATAAGAGGCGATGCAGATCCTCGGAAAATGTAAGCCTGCCTATCCCGCTATTACTTAAGGTCACTCGGTCTTTTGGTAAAAGGGGTCTAGGGGGAGCTTTTATATCGGTACCAATCGCGTCACGCACCGCATTGGCGGTGATGCCAATGTTTTGCAGTACACTTAAGTTGAGCCGCTCTAGAAAAACGATCAATAGGTGCTCAGGGCCTATCGGTTTACCTCGGGCTTCACGTGCCGCAAGGTTCATGTGTATCACGCCATCGCTGTCGAGAGCGTGCCCGCCATTTGGCATATCTTTGTGGGCACTCAGTGCGGTCGTGCTAACCGGATTGAGGCGGTGCCCTGTTTTTGTCATCACG
>JAYPBG010000008.1:17167-18689 GCA_038124075.1 Gammaproteobacteria bacterium | reverse complement strand
GGGTAGGATTTCTCAGCGAGTGGTGGTGAGAAATCAGTCTACCATTGCTTAGGTTAGAGTGGGTTGTAAAGGGCTTGATTATTGTTGTTTTTGGCAGTGCGAAAGCGACGGATGATATTGAAATGGGTGCAGGAGCGGTTATTTTTCCAGGCATGGTAGGCGATCCTTTGCAGAGCAATTATGCTTAAATTTTGCATATTAAGTATTGGTTGAAAAAAAGAGTACCCCCAATACACCAAAAGACAACAGAGTCTACAATAATCTCTGATCAGAGTAAATATTGTGATGCATGTTGTAGCGCATACAACCTAAAATTCTCTCTGTTAAACGGACGACTATAGACGATTGAGTATCATAGAAGGAGGTTTTTTGTGGCACAGTTTAATTTATTGCCGAATGAGGTGCGTGTCATCGGTTGTTTGATGGAGAAGTCTGTTGTGACACCAGAGCAGTATCCGTTGACGCTGAATGCATTGACTAACGCGTGCAATCAAAAGTCCAGTCGTAATCCGGTGCTCTCGTTATCACCCGGTGTTGTTCAGAGCACGGCGCGTGAGTTGAAAGCAAAACATTTGGTGCGAATTGAAGAGAACTTCAAAAGTGGCGTTGAAAAGTTTACGCAGATATTCTGCAATACCCATCTGGGAGATATGCAGCTGGCCCCCCCACAGTTCGCTGTTATCTGCTTACTGTTGTTGCGCGGTCCTCAAACACCGGGCGAGCTTAAGGCACGCAGCAGTCGTCTGCATGCATTTGCGGATAATCAAGAGGTTATGGAGACGTTGATTGAACTTATGGATTGGGAGGGGAGCCCATTGGTTGTGAAGTTGCCACGTACACCTGGGCGTAGAGACTCGGAGTATATGCACCTGCTTGCCGGGCCAATTGATCTTGATGCCTATGCGACTGAAATGCAGGCCATCTCGAATCAACGAGGAGAGGAAAAAATCGATGCATCAGCGCTTGAAGAGCGGGTCAGTCAGCTTGAGGCTGATGTCGCAGCACTCAAAGAACAGCTTAACGGCTAACCAATGTTCATCCAGTGCCACGGCGGTCTGTAGTCAAAAGCAGGCTGCTTAATAAGCAATCTCTATATTACCGCAGTTATTGCGTACGGAGTACACTTTTAAGCATGTTCTGCTATCTTCAAGGCATTGCCCCGTTTCTAAATTAAAGTGTTGTTTATAGATGGGGGAGGCAACGCAAAGTGTGCCTTTTAAGTCACACGTCAATCCGCGAGATAGTACATTGGCTTGACTAAAAGGGTCGAAATTACTTATAGCGAATAGGTCATTATGTTTGCCTATTCGAAATATAGCCACTTGCTCGCCATTAATAAGGGCGCAGACGCCGCTGTTGGGCATGATGTTTTCCAAATGACATACGGTTTTCCATTGGAGTGTTTTAGCTACGGTGGTTAATGTGGCCATCTTCCCTGTCATCTCCTATTTGCAATGTTAATTGATCAGCTCTATACGCTCGTTGTTGTTGGCTGGACGAATTTGCTCCCGTTCATTTACAA
>JAYPBG010000008.1:3026-17157 GCA_038124075.1 Gammaproteobacteria bacterium | reverse complement strand
GTTCCCATCTGGTTTATCACTGTTGACGAAGTGGCGGAAGCGCTTCACTTTTTCTGGGTCATCAATGGTGGTTTTCCACTCGCATTGATAGGTCCCAACGATGTGCGCCATCTGTGCCTCTAGCTCTGAGCCAATGCCCAAGCTGTCGTTGCAGATCACCTCTTTTAAGTAATTGAGCCCACCTTCAAGATTGTTCATCCATACGGAGGTCCGTTGTAAGCGGTCGGCGGTCTTGATGTAGAGCATTAAGAAACGATCGATATACTTAACCAGTGTGTCGTTATCAAGATCGGATGCAAGTAAGTCGGCGTGGCGAGGTTTCATGCCGCCGTTACCGCAGACATAGAGATTCCAGCCTTTGTCTGTCGCAATGATACCTACATCTTTGCTTTGGGCTTCGGCACATTCACGTGTACAGCCGGATACCGCCAGTTTGATTTTATGTGGGGCGCGTAAACCGCGATAGCGGTGTTCAATAGCAATAGCCATGCTGACGCTGTCTTGAACGCCATAGCGGCACCAGGTGCTGCCCACACATGATTTAACGGTGCGCATAGACTTTCCATAGGCGTGCCCACTCTCAAAACCGGCATCGGTCAGTGCTCTCCAGATATCGGGTAGCTGGTCTACGCGTGCACCAAATAGGTCGATGCGCTGTCCTCCCGTAATTTTTGTATAGAGATTGTATTGCTTTGCAACTTTGCCAAGAGTGATCAGTTTGTCAGGGGTGATCTCTCCACCTGGTACGCGGGGAACAACGGAGTAGGTGCCATTTTTTTGCATATTGGCAAGGTAGTAGTCGTTCGTATCTTGTAAAGCGGCAAGTGGCTCTTTCAAGATGTAGTCATTCCAGCAAGAGGCGAGGATGGACGCGGCTGTAGGTTTACAAATATCACAGCCGTGGCCTTTACCATGCATTTCAAGCAGCTCGTCAAAGGTGCGAATGCCTTCAACCCGAATGATATGGTAGAGCTCTTGTCGTGAGTAGGCAAAATGTTCGCATATATCTTTTTTGACTTCTATGCCCTGTTTTTCAAGCTCGCTCTCTAAGAGCTGTTTCACCAGAGCTGCACAGCCTCCACAGCTGGTGCCTGCTTTGGTGCAGCTTTTCAGTTCGCCCAGCTCTGTTACGCCATCGTTGATTTTTGCACAGAGGTCGCCTTTGGTGACGTTGTTGCAAGAACAGATCTGTGCAGAATCGGGTAGGGCGTCAACGCCAAGCAGAGTGCTGCCGCCTCCCTCGCGTTGAGGTAGGATCAAGTCGTCTGGGTTTTCAGGTAGGTCGAGGTCGTTAAGAGCAAGTTGCAACAGGGCGCCGTAGCTGTCGGCATCGCCGATTAATATGCCACCGAGGAGTTTTTTACCGCACTCGCTGACCACAATTTTTTTGTAAATTTCATTGGCTTCGTCAATCAGGGCGTAGGTTTTTGCACCGGGTGTTTGTGCATGCGCGTCCCCAATGCTGGCCACATCGACGCCCATCAATTTCAGTTTTGTGCTCATGTCGGCACCCTCAAAAGCGGTGTCGAGCTGGCCAGCCAAATGCTTGGCGGCCACTTCAGCCATCTGATACCCAGGGGCAACCAGGCCAAAGATCTTGTTGTTCCATAGAGCGCACTCGCCGATGGCGTAGATGTTGGCATCGGATGTGACACAGTGGTTGTCAATCACAATGCCGCCGCGTGGGCCTAGAGCCAGTTCGGCCTCTTTTGCAATGTCATCACGAGGGCGAATGCCTGCAGAGAAGAGGATGATGTCGGTCTCGAGTGACTCACCATCGGCAAACTGCATGGTCATGGCGTGCTCTTTTCCCTTTTCGATTCGGGTGGTGTTTTTATGGGTATGAATGTCAACACCCAGCGACTCGATCTTCTTTCTTAAGATGGCGCCGCCTGCATCGTCGATTTGAACCGCCATAAGGCGTGGAGCAAATTCAACAACGTGTGTTTTTAAACCTAAGTCGTTGAGTGCTTTTGCGGCTTCTAAGCCCAGCAGCCCGCCACCGACCACGGCGCCGACGCGGCTCCCTTGTGCTTCTGCGGCTGCGGTGATCGCTTCAAGGTCTTCAATGGTGCGGTAGACGAAGCACCCATTGAGATCATTGCCCTCAATGGGTGGCACAAAGGGGTAAGAGCCGGTGGCTAATATCAGTTTGTGATAGTGGATCAATACGCCTTTATCAGAGGTCACGGTTTGTGAAGTACGGTCGATGGAGGTCGCCTTATCGTTTAGGTGAACCGTGATGTGATGATCTTGATAGAAGCTGGCATCGACCAGTGATAGGTCGTTAGGGTTGCGCGTATTAAAATAGGTGCTGAGTTGCACGCGATCGTAGGCGAATTGAGGCTCTTCGCAGAAGGTGGTGATTTGGTAGGTTTTGTTTAGACCAAGTTCGACACACTGCTCTAAAAACTTGTGTCCTACCATGCCGTTTCCAATCACAACTAAATTGGGTCGATTGGTGAGTGTTTTCATAATGGCTTTTCCCCATTGTTCTCTATTGATCCATCAATGAATAGGGTGTTGAGGATTTGTGCGTCTGTTTGGATTGTTCAGCAGCAATGTTTGCTGTTACAGTCATTCATTGATTCAATGGTTTTGGTTCAGTGACTCAATGGTGTTGAGCAGAATTGAGTCGAAGCGATGCTGTTGAAGTTGATAGAGCAAAGAGTGTGCCTGAAGAAATTTTTTAAGGGTAGGTGTTTATAAGTCTATATAAAACAGGGAGATATATTAGTTTTTTTGTTTTCTTTTATACCAGTAATCAACACCTCTTCTCACCGATGTTAGCAGGATGCACCTAAAAGGTGCGGTGTCACAGTGGTTGAAGAGCAGAGTGATAAGATGAGGTGCGGCTCGTTTAAGCGTCTGGGCTCAATGTGTTGTTGCTTCTTTGCAGTTGCTGAATTAAGGATGTCAGTAGTTGAGCAATATCATCAGCACTTTGCTCGTCGTAGGCTGTTTTCATCCACACCCCATTGCCTTCGGGAGTGTAAAGGTTGCAGCTTCCTTGTGTAATATCACATTCATAGCGAATAAAGGGGTTCTTCCCGTAGATAGTGTGCTTGCTTGTTGTGATCAAGAAGGGTTTTTTTCTTCGATCTTGTTTGGTCACAATGATCTCGTTACTGCTTCCTAAAGATAATGTGTAGTAAATGCCAGTTTTTGTATGGGCTTTCTGAAGAGCACTGCCAGAGTAGGGATGAGATTTGAGGAGCGTGTTGATGTGTTTAATCAGTGCTTCTTGATTGGAGTCTGAAGCATAGAGCGATTTAAGGCTTTCCTGGATGTTGCTGCCGTTTTTGCTGCCGCTACTCTTTGAAAGTGTCACCTTATTAATTGCATTCTGCGGCTCAAATGCTTTTTTAACGGCATCTTTAGAGGCTTGAAGCTCTTCGATTTCTGTGATTTTCTCTAGTGCGATTGTGTAGAACTCACCCTCACGCCCTGTTTTACTGACATAGCTTTTAAATTGTGCTTTTGCTTTTTTGTGGTCGCCATTGTACTCGAGCACTTGACCTAGGTAAAAGTGGTAGTCGGCAGGCAGGGGTATGTCGAGCCCTCCGGCTTTAGTGAGATATTGGTGCGCTTTATCGTACTGTTGGGCCTGAATGTACTTTTGGGTTGCCAGTAAATACCGATCTAGCTCTGCCTCTGCTGGCAAGGCTAGACTGTTGTGACTGTAGAGTGTGGCAAGGCTTAATGCTATCGCCTGAAGTGTGGAGCTGGCCAGTGAGTTACTCAAGCGCTTCACGAATGTTTTGAATGGATGTGCAGCAGTAAATGGCTCATCGGACACATTTTATCTCCTTTGGTTACGAAAAGCATTGTGAACCCCATCTTTTAATAGTAATAGTCAATGACTAAAACTGCGAGAGATATTCAGTTCACTTTTGTAGCCGCCATGTAGCTCTTTTATGTTTTTTTGAAGTTAAGGCTGTTTATGGAGATGATGAGTCATGGGTGTTTGTCGCCTGATGCGTGGTGATGACCTTGATGCCATGATGGAATATGCTTTATAAACATGCAGTTATGTTTGTTCAGGTGCACCGATCACTATGGTGCAGTAGAGCGTAAACAGCTGAGATAGGGTTTGATGCGATTCTGAGGCCATGATTTAATAGACGCACTAGAAACCATGAGTGAAAAAAGAGCTGAAAACAGGTATGGATGAACTGAAGAGTGATATGGTTATCAGCGCTGCGCAGCGTTCAACGCGAGGCCTCAAACCGAGAAACGAAGACAGTATTGGTATTTTAATCCCTGAGCAGGCGTTACGGACGACAAAGGGGGTAGCATCTGTTATTTCGGATGGTTTCACGGATGTAGCGTTCAGTAAAGAAGCCAGTGAAACCTGTGTGCAATCTTTCCTGACAGATTATTATGCGACCCCCGAGACGTGGACCGTTAAAAGCTCAGCACATAAGGTCCTCATCTCTTTAAACCGGTGGCTTTGTGGCCAAGGGCAGTCAGTGCCCGTGACGCAAAAAGGGTATCTTTGTACACTCTCGGTCATTATTTTCAAGTCACAAGTGGGGTATATATTTCATGTAGGTGATACGCGTATCTATCGAATACGTGGTGAGTATATCGAGCAGTTGACCAACGACCACACTTCGCTACTCTCTTCTTCAAAAGCCTGTTTAACCCGCGCCATGGGGCTTGGCTTTAGTCTTGAGATCGATTTCAAAACGGTGAACTTAGAGGAAGGTGACATCTATTTGCTCACTACAGACGGAATACACGGCTTTTTAAAAGACAGTATGCTAAGAGATACCGTGTTGGCGCACTTAGCAGAAGGTAAGCAGTCTGTCTGCGACAGGTTGATAGAGGCCGCACTTGAGCATGGCAGTGATGATAACCTAAGTTGTCAAATATTACAGATTGATCAGCTTGGGCATTCCACGAAAAATGACATGATCAATAAACTGGGTGAGTTACCGGTTCCCCCTGTCGGTTCAAAGGGGATGATATTGGACGGTTATCGTATTGAGCGGGAGCTGCATGCCAGTACGCGCAGTTACCTCTATTTAGTGACCGATGTTGATACCGGTGAGCCTTATGTGCTTAAAGCTGCATCGCCCAATTTTGAAGATGATCCCGTCTATATCAAGCGGTTTGTTATGGAGGCGTGGGTTGGGAGCCGTATTGAGAGTGATTATGTTGTTTCGATTGTAGCCCCTCCAAGGTCTAAGCGCTTTCTGTATCATGTGATGGAGTATGTGGATGGTGTCTCTTTAGCAGATTGGTTGAAGCAGAATACGAAGCCGGATATTTCAGAGGTGGTGAATATTATATCCGGTGTTGTGCGTGGTGTGCGTGCATTTCATCGAAAAGAGACACTGCATCAAGGTATCAAATTAGAGAATATTATCTTAGATCGCTATAACAAACCGGTTATTATCGATTTTGGTTCAACCTATATTGCTGGGATCGAGGAGATGAATACGGCGTTGGAGCGTGACACGGTATTGGGTACCGAAGGTTATGTAGCGCCCGAGTATATTTTAGGGCGCTCACCCAATACCCACGCTGACCTCTATTCGATTGGTGTACTCTGCTATGAGTTGTTGACGGGATACCAGCCCTATGGTGAACAGTACAGTCGATGCGGCAGCGCTCAGGCGCTCAGTGCGTTACAGTATACCCCGAGCTTTCATTACAACCCCATGGTGCCGGTCTGGTTAGATGGTGCGATACAGAAGGCGGTTCAGATCAGTCCGTCACTGCGCTATCAAACGCTATCAGAGTTTGTTTATGATCTAAAAAACCCGAACCCTAAGTTTTTGAAAGGTGAGGCCTGGGCACCATGGGTTGAGCGTAACCCTCTGCAGTTTTGGAAGAGTTTATCGGCAATTTTGGCAGCGGCCAACCTGCTGTTGATCTATATGCTCAGTCTTTCTTAATGGTTTATGTGATTGGGGTTAAAATGAAAAGCTTTAATGACGACTCATCTTTTTTGGATAGGCTCTTTACCGACGAGCAGGGCCGATTGGCGCTGTCTGTTGAAGGGTTGGGTTTAGGCAGTGATAAGCCTTTTTTCATTGATTGGAGCGGCGGTGCGTCGCACTATCGAGCGCAGCGCTGTCAGCATGAGATGGTGGTTCGTGCCGTATTGGGAAAGCAGCGAACCACCCATCAGGTAATCGATTGTACTGCGGGTTTAGGGCGTGATGCTTTGATATTGGCCAGTCAAGGGTTGCGTGTGACCCTGTTGGAGCGATCCGAGGTGATCTATCGACTGTTGCATGATGCGATGCAGCGTGCCTCGGTACTGCCGGAGTGGGCGCCGGTGCTCTCTAGAATGACGCTGCTGCATGCAGATGCAGCGGATTGGTTGCTGTCGGATGTGGCAACGTCATTGTTTTCAGAGGGGGGCGCTACGGCCATCTATTGTGATCCAATGTTTCCGCAGAGAAATAAGCGTGCAAAAGTGAAGAAAGAGATGCAAGTTTTTCAAGCGCTGTTGACAGAGCGTTCGGTGGATGAAGTGCAGGGGGAAGAGGTCGAGCGCTTAGTCTCTATGGCATTAAGCTTACTGCCGGGTCGAAAAGATGGGCGCCTTGTTGTAAAGCGCCCTCTTAAGGCAGGAGCCTTCGTGAAAGCACCCTCCTACAGTTTGAAGGGTAAAACAGTGCGTTTTGATGTCTATCAAAAATAAAGTAAAAACAGTGGCCAGCTAAGTCACTTTATGTGTCACTTGGCGAATCGCTTGTCTGACTTCGCTGCTCAAAACATGGCGTGTTTCGGTGTATAGGGTCTCTAGCGTTTGGTCGAAAACGAGTTTACCCTCATCGCTTAATGTCAGCAGTGACTCTCCTCTCAATGTCTCAATGAAGTTTCTGAAGAGCTTTTTGTCGAAAAATTCAGGTGCATTAAACTCAAACAGGAAAGAGAGGCGTTGTGCCATAAGGTAGCACTGCTCTTCAAGTTCGTCAGGCGTTAAGGCGTCAGAGCCATGTTTAAGCAGCAGTGCCAAAGTAATGAAATGGCGTTCAAGGGGTTGGTGCGCTGTGTAACTGAGGGTCAGCAATTTTAGGTATTCAGGTGTGCTTGTACTGGGCGCGCGTACCCTCGCGTCAGGCTGTTCGGTGATGACCAGAAGACCCAGTTCGACCATGCTCTCTATGCACTGGTTGACAATTGACTCTAGGCGCCCCCTATCCCAGTGTAAAAACAGCTCTGACTTTAAGAAGGGGTAGACCATTTCAATGAATTTTAAGATTTTCGATGGGGCGACCGCAAAGTTATGCAGAGAGAAGCAGGCGATCAATGAGGGAATCGCAAAGAGGTGCAGCACATTGTTTCTAAAGTAGGTGAGCAGTACGGCATTCTCTTGATCAAGATAGAGGAGGTCGCCCAGGGGGTGGCGGCGTCGATGCAGGATGGTCATGGATTCACACTGTTCGATCGCCTCTAAACCGTTGAATTTGACCAGTACGGTATTGCTTGAGTAGGGGCATTTCTTCAGAAGGGAGCGGTAGAGGTCGATTTGACTGATGAGCGCCCCTTCATCCATGGACTGTTTCGGTGTGGCGAGCAGAGCGACGCTGATGAGGTTGATCGGGTTGATCACGGCAGAGGCATTGATCTCTGTCATGATCTGTTGTGCGAGCTGATTGACCGGTTTTGAGAGCCAGTCGTTTTTCGTTGAGGCTGCGCTGTTGCTGTTTGGGTAGGCCTGGCGCCAGTTAGGGTTGTGCTGGTCCAGCACGTCATCAATTAAGACGGGGCGGCCAAAGTTGACATGCACTTTGCCGTAGTTTTGATTCAATTTTCTGAATGATCTCAGAAGATCCAGCAGAGACTCTTTCTGTTTTTTCTTACCGTAGAGCTCATGGATATATGAGGAGCCCTCAAAAAGCCGTTCGTATCCAATATAAACCGGTACAAACATAATGGGACGACGGGCATCACGTAGGTAGCTCTGAGCGGTCATTGAGAGCATCCCTTTTTTGGGCTGCATCAAGCGGCCGGTTCGGCTGCGACCACCTTCTATAAAATACTCTATTGAAAAGCCGCGCTTAAGAATAATATGCAGGTATTCATTAAATACGGCGGCATAGAGCTCGTTGCCTTTGAAACTTCTGCGCATAAAAAAAGCACCGCCTCGGCGCAAAATAGAGCCTAGAATAGGGAGGTTGAGATTAACGCCTGCTGCTATATGGGGGGGGACCAGTCCATGTTTATAGACCACAAAAGAGAGTAATAAGTAGTCGATGTGAGAGCGATGGCAAGGTACATAGACGATCTCATACTCATTTGCGATGCGTTTAAGATTGTCTACATTGTAGACCTCCACGCCATTGTAGATTTGGTTCCATAACCAGTTTAAAACGTGGTCTAGAGAGCGTATAACGGCGTAGGAGTAGTCGGCTGCAACTTCATTGGCATAGTGTCGTGCACGTTGTGAGGCGATTCGGTAGGCTGTGTTGTTTGTTCGTACGTCGTTGGCAATGGCGTGACGCACATCCTTGCTGTTTAAAATATGATTGGCCATGGTGCGGCGGTGAGAGAGGTCAGGACCAACAACGGTTTCACGTTGACGCCGAAAGTGAACACGTAAAATGCGCAGCAGTTTGCGTGTAGTGCGTTCGGGTGGAAGCCCCTCCTGTACCAGTTGCTGCAGTGAGATAGGGTCAGAGAATTGAATCAGTGTCGAACGGCCATGCAGCATGATCATGATCATTTTGCGCAAAGCACTCGGCACAGCCCATGTGTCGCTGAAGGCCACTTTCCAAAAAGAGGCCTCTTTTTTATCTTTTTCAGGCGAGCGGCCCCAAAATATGGAGATGGGAACAATTTGAATGTCATCTTCAGGGTGAGCCATTAAGTGATCGACGAGGCGGTGCAGCCGGACAACCCCTTTGGAGGTCTCTAGTGGTTTGGGAGAAGGTGGGAGAGGGCTGTTTTGATCACCCTTTTCTACGTTATCGACCTGTTGCTTAGTTTTAAAGCGGTTGAGAAGCTTCGGGAGTGCACGCTCTCGCTTGAACAGCCCGATGTGTCGTTCCAGAGAAACGAGGGCGCGCTTTTCATTAAAACGTGACGGTTTAATCGGGTCTATAGGGCGGGGTAAGTGGTGCGTCAGGCAGGCTTTGTCTAGAACCAGTGCATCGGTGAGTGAGCGGTTTGGAAGAATGTAACAGATGGGTTTTGTTACATCGCACGTGAGTTCGTTTGAGTTGTTGGGTGAGAGGGAGAGCCTGACCCAAATACCCAGGAGTTTTTGCATGAGCAAGATGCCTAATTTATCAATCCCTAACCATCTCATAACGGTTTATGTTCCTCAGTACTTTTTAATCTTGAGTGATTTTGAGTCATCTTTCAGCCACTCGCCATCGTTTTTGACACTTTAAAATGTCCATCATACTACTTTAGCGAACCCATGATTGCCAGTTTTGTGCAGGCATAACTTGAAAGTTGCCTTTGAGGCACAATATTATGTGTCGGTTATGTATCAGCGTCTATTGAGTGAAGCCGTGAAACCGTGAAGGCATACGCGCAATAGAGGTTTGGGATTATTTGAGATGAATAGGGGTTTATAGATGATCAAAATTAAGAACCTTTCGAAACGATTTGATGATTTTTTAGCCGTAAAAAAGATAACGTTTGATATTCAGCCTGGTGAGGTGCTCGGTTTTTTGGGGCCCAATGGGGCGGGGAAATCGACAACGATGAAGATGATTACGGGTTTTTTGACGCCTACTGAGGGCTCTGTTGAGCTGTTTGGCCACAGTATTGACAAGGAGGCACTGGCTGTTAAAAAGATGATCGGTTATCTTCCTGAAGGGGCACCCTGTTATGGCGATATGACGGTTCATGCTTTTTTAAGCTTTATTGCTGAAGTGCGAGGTTTTACTGTATTGGCTCAAAGAGAGGAGCGCATTGAGCGTGTGGTGACGCAACTGGAGCTGAAGAAGGTTCTGCACCGCCCAGTGGATGATCTCTCTAAAGGTTTTAAGCGCCGAGTGGGGCTGGCTCAGGCGATTATTCATGACCCACAGGTTTTAATACTGGATGAGCCGACCGATGGTTTGGACCCAAACCAGAAGCACCAGGTGCGTGAACTGATCAAGAATTTATCCAAAGATAAAATTGTGATTATTTCCACTCATATTTTAGAGGAGGTGGCGGCTGTCTGTACCCGTGCCGTGATCATTGCTAACGGCACCTTGGTGGCTGACGGTACCCCAGAATACTTAGAGTCTCAATCGAAGTATCACAACGCGGTCACGGTTGAGGTGGAGGCGCCGGTCGCTCAAAACGCGCTGTATGACACCTTATCTCAGTTGGCAGGGGTTGAGGAGGTGGAGACACTTAATGACACTGCAACGCATCTTACACTGATTCCAAAAGAGGGGCAGGAGATCTTTGAAGAGGTAGGGCAACTGATAAAAGAGAAGGCGTGGCCTATTAAGCAGCTCTATGTTGAGCGCGGCCGATTAGATGAGGTTTTTAGACGTATGACGCAGGAGGTAGCGTAGTATGACAGGCTCTATGGGCATGACAAACATTATTGTAAAGCGTGAGTTGGCCAGCTATTTTTCAACACCGCTGGCCTATGTGTTTATTGTGATCTTCTTAATGCTTAACGGTGTATTCACTTTTTTTCTTGTGCGCCTTTATGAGCGCGGTCAAGCCGATTTGCTCCCCTTTTTTAATTTCCACCCCTGGCTCTATCTTTTCTTGGTACCGGCCATTGCGATGCGTTTATGGGCCGAGGAGCGTAAAACAGGCTCCATTGAGCTGCTGTTAACCCTGCCTGTTCGGTTACGAGAGGTGGTGCTCGGTAAATTTTTAGCGGCCTGGTTCTTTACAGGGATTGCACTTGCGCTCACGTTTCCTATTTGGCTGACGGTTAATTATCTTGGTGAGCCTGATAACGGTGTGATTCTCGCCAGTTATCTTGGCAGCTGGTTGATGGCGGGCAGCTTCTTGGCGATAGGCTCCTGTATGTCAGCGTTGACCTCAAATCAAGTGATTGCGTTTATTTTATCGGTTGTGACCTGTTTTCTATTTATTGTGACCGGTTTTCCTATGGTATTGGATTGGTTAACGGACTGGGCGCCGCTGGTGGTGATTGACGCGGTTGCATCGCTCAGTCTTATGAGCCACTTCCAGTCGATATCGAAAGGTGTGCTCGATCTGCGCGATATTCTCTACTATTTGACCATGATCGGGAGCTGGTTACTGGCCACTGCCATCATTATTGATATGAAAAAAGCAAACTAATTAGGGGGTAAGAGAGGATGAATAAAAAACTTTTCTCCAGTTCAGGGTTGGTGCTCTTAGCGGTGGTGACCCTGATTGCTATCGGATTTTTTAACAGTATCGGTAAATTTTTTCGCATTGATCTCACTGAGAATCAGCTCTATACCGTATCGGAGGGTTCAAAGTCGATCTTAACGTCACTGGAAAGACCTGTGGATCTCTACCTCTTTTTTACCAACGAGCAGACGAAAAATATTCCAGCGCTGCGTAATTATGCACGACGCGTTGAAGATCTATTAAGGGAGTATGTGCTGCTTTCAGGGGGGAGGTTGACTCTGCACAAAGTCGATCCAGAGCCTTTCTCTGAAGATGAAGATAAGGCTGCAGAGTTTGGTCTGCAAGCGGTGCCGATTGCAATAGGGGGGGATGAGATCTACTTTGGTATGGCGGCAGAAAATGCTGATGGGGACCGGGAGATCATAGAGTTTTTCCACCCAGATAAAGAGGCGTTCCTTGAGTATGAGATCAGTCAAATGGTCTATCGGCTTTCTAACCCTAACCCTATTGTTGTCGGCGTTATGTCAAACCTGTCGGTCCAAGGTGGATTCGATATGGCGCGCCAAGCCGCCACGCCACCTTGGACGATTATGGATCAGATCGAGCAGGTGCATGAGGTGCGTACGGTCAGTACGACCTCTGAAGCGATTGAAGAGGATATCGATATCCTAATGGTGATTCATCCCAAAGGGCTTACAGCACAGACGGAGTACGCCATAGATCAATTTGTTTTACGAGGTGGCAAAGCGATGATCTTTGTTGATCCGCTTGCCGAGATGGATCAGGCCGGCAGCATGATGGGCATGGGGGGTGCAGGTTCACTTGATAAAGCCTCCGATCTGGACACTCTTTTTCAGCAGTGGGGCATTGAGATGGCGGACGGTGAGGTTCTAGGTGATGCTAAGCATGCTCTGCGTGTGAGCACCGGGCGTACATCACGCCCGCAGACCCACTTAGGGCTATTAAGCCTGACGGCGGACAATATGGCGACCGAGAGTGTGATCACAGATCAGCTAGAGTCGATCAATATTGGCAATGCGGGCATATTGAAGCCGCTTGACGGTGCGCAGACCGCTTTTAATGTATTGCTCTCCAGCAGTGATCGTGCCATGCCTTTAAGTGTGGAGGCGTTCCAGATGCTGAGCGATCTCGATGTTCTGAAAGAGGGGTTCCAGCCGACAGGTGAGCGCTATGCGATTGCTGCTCAGGTCAGTGGGGTTGTTCAAACGGCTTTTCCTGAAGGTAAGCCGGAGCCAGAGACGAGTGAGGAGAGTGATGCTGCAACCCCGCCACCTGAAGAGGGTGACGAGAAGGGGGACCAGCCGGTTCATCTCAGCACCTCAAACGGCCCCATTAATGTGATCGTCATTGCGGATACCGATATTTTAACCGATAGACTCTGGGTGCGTGTTCAAGACTTCTTTGGTCAACGCATCGCGGTGCCTTGGGCGAACAACAGTGACTTCTTGATCAATGCGTTAGATGCGCTGACCGGCAGTGCTGATCTTATCAGCGTGCGCAGTCGCGGTCGTTATGCTCGCCCTTTTGAGGTTGTTGAAACACTGCAAAGAGAGGCCGAAGCGCGCTTTCGAGCGAAAGAGAAGGAGTTGCAGTTGCGCTTGCAGGAGACTGAGGCTAAGCTCTCAGAGTTGCAGCGTCCACCGGAAGAGGGGCAGCAGGTTCTCACGCTCTCGCCTGAGCAGGAGAGAGCCCTGGTCAGCTTCCAAGAGGAGAAGCTTAAAATTCGCAAAGCACTGCGAGATGTGCGCCATCAGCTTGATCGGGATATTCGAACTTTAGGCGTTAAGTTAAAGCTTTACAATATAGTCGCTGTTCCACTCCTGTTGACGTTGTTTGCACTGCTGTTTAGTTGGAAAAAGCGTCAACGCCGGCGTATGCAGACGGCAGCGTAAGGCGGTTTTTTCTAGCGAGTACCTCATCCTCGTGTTATGATCGCTTGATTGTTTAGGCGCGTTGATGGTGGTAAGCCGCTGTTGGCCGCTCTTGACAGTCGTTGATCGATTTCTTCGGAGCGGTGAATTCGAAGAAAACAGAGTATATATAATTCACCATTTAAATGAGAGAGCATAAATATGAGCAAAGGGACAGTAAAGTGGTTTGATGCAACTAAAGGATTTGGTTTTATTACCCCAAGCGAAGGGGGTGATGACCTGTTTGTTCATCATTCAGAGATTCAAAATGGTGGTGGATATGCGACCCTGAATGATGGCCAAGAAGTTGAGTTTGAAGTCGGTGAAGGTCGTAAAGGGCCTTGTGCACAGAAAGTAGTGCCTGTGTAGTGATGCGCTTATAGCGTATTGACGCCGTTCATCCCGTCTTCCTTGTGAGGCGGGATGTTCCCCTTATTTATTTTTCCCTCCACGCCCTCTTTTTTTATTCTCTTCCTCCTCCTCCTCTTTATCTCCTTTTCTTTAATCTTAGAGTTCATAACACCTGAGGTAGACGTACGAGTGTTGTTTGAGTTTGGTTGTATGGCCGCTTTTTAATCAAGATGGAGGTGCAGAACGGCTCATGTTGCAAATTGGCGCGGCTGATATCGGTAATCGCTAAAAACTTGT
Source organism: Gammaproteobacteria bacterium (assembly GCA_038124075.1). GTDB lineage: Bacteria > Pseudomonadota > Gammaproteobacteria > Pseudomonadales > JAYPBG01 > JAYPBG01. The sequence goes on along the minus strand of JAYPBG010000008.1, from coordinate 3,307 downwards.
GTTAAAGTCATTCCGTTTTTCTGAATCTGACCGACGACTTACCCACTGGAAAAGGAGCGCTGCATCATGGCGTTTGATACTTCTATTATTTTGGCTGCAAAACATTCGCATGCCTCTCCTGAGGCACCCTTCACTTTTCATTTGATCGCTGATGATGATCAAGCGGCAAGCTATTCCGAGCGGTTTGAAGCGTTAACGAAAACGGAACAGCTGGTTCTGCTCTTTTTGGCGCTGATGTTGGCGCCGGTGACTGGAGGTGAGTGTGTTGAATTGTGCAGGCG
>JAYPBG010000008.1:0-3016 GCA_038124075.1 Gammaproteobacteria bacterium | reverse complement strand
TCAATAAAGTCATCTCCAGCAGTTTAATCAATATTCAAGCTAAGGGGTTTCTACGGGTTTATGACAACCTGTTTTGGTGTAATCCTGAGGTTCAGCCCTGGGTCCTCGCAAGGGCAAGTGACTTATTGAAGCAGCTGTCCGATCGCTTTAAAAATGAACTTGATCTGGTCCAGTTGACGATTATGGTTGAGTTGACCATGGATGATGAGGATCAGGGTGTAGAGTTTGAGACGTTTGATCAGATGGATCGAAGCTACTTTTTTGCACGCGTATTCCGCCTCTTCCACGTCGGTTTGCAGTTGGGTCATTGGGACTACTTTGAGGCGCTCTTCTTGCGTATGAAAGATGGTAAACAGCGCCCACGAGAGACCCTTGTGAGGGATGGTATAGCCTATACAGACTGGGACCCGGTGATGGGGGCAGGGTTAAGAAATTATATTTATGCGTTGCGCCAGTCTAACTCTATTGATCAGATTGAGCAGCTGCCTCATAAGGTACAGATGCAGCTGTTTACCCACTATTTTTATAACAGTGAGCAGTTTTACCTTTTTCAAATGCAAGAGGTATGGCCTATCGCTATTCGCTTGAGCCATTCTACTGAACTGAGCGTAGAGGAGAGAAGGCGCTTTGTTGCTCCACTGATTACCGCTCTTCAACTCAGTGGGCGCATCGGTGAAGAGGCTCACGGCGCTTTTGTTGAATCGTCTCGGTCTCTGTTGCCGGAGGTGTTTTGCCAGATCACCTCGGCTGTTGAGCGCTGTATGCATGGCGATTTTTCGCAGATGGATGACCTTGAGCAGCGTTTGAGGGCTGTCGGCGCCATCGATGACACCGGTGACACCATCATTAATACTCACTACCTTCTTATTCTTCAATTGTTCAGCCTGAAGCGGGCGGCCGATACGGGCGTTATGCCGCCTATCTGTGGTGTTGGCAAAAACTATGGGAAAGATTGGCAGCGGCATCAATCGCCTTACTATGTTGTGAGCACTAAGCTGAGCACGCTGGTTACGGAGTATAACAATCCAGCAGTGGCATCAAAAAAATCAGAGTTGGCACGCTGGTTTGAGTCACTCTTTGATCTTGACGCTGAAATGACTTACAGCCTGTTCTGTAAGCTGGTGTACGCTCTCTACTGCCATTGGATGGATATGACGCTTTCAGCTGAGTATCTTGTGCATTTTGTGAGAGCATTGCCTCAACTGAACCAGATAGAGGCCGTATGGTTGGCCGGGCAGGTTGCGAATGTATTGCAGAAGCAGCCAGAGATGGTGACGCTTTTTGATCAGTGGAGTGAAGAGCAGCGAGAGCTGTATACGGAGGATGTCTGCTTGGCGCTTGATCGGTTTGAGGCGGCAGGACTCTTTTCATTGCTGGATATTTTGCCTGTTAAACCGCGTTGGCAGTCAGCGCTGCAACAGATTGCTGCGATGACAGATAAGCGATCCCTTCACCTACCGGATGATCAGCTGGCGGAAGAACGCGCTGTCTGGGTCATGACCTTGTCACGCTCTGAAGCAGAGGTGTCGAGTGATGGTTGCCGGTTTGTGACATCGATTTCTCCTAAGATTCAAAAACGTAACAAAAAAGGGGGGTGGAGCAAAGGGCGTGCTTTCAATCTTAAAGATGTGAAGTGGTCACCGCATATGTTGCGGGAGCACTTCTCTGAAGAGGAGCAGCGTATCATTCAGCGCTCTTTGGAAGAGGATTATGGCTATGGTCGGCGTGCATCCACTTACCTCAATGTAAAACAGGCGCTGCCACTCTTAGTTGAGCATCCGCGGCTATTTATTGAGGGACAGATGGATGACCCCGTTCAGTTGGTAGAGGCGCGGCCAGAGTTGGTTGTGACTCACACCGGCCATCAATACTGTTTAACCATGGAGCCTATGCCGCCGCGGGAGGGGGTGTTGGATGAGTTGGTGGTGCGTAAGCGGGGGTTAAATCGTTATGAGTTGATAGCCTTCAAAGAGGAGCATTTGACGGTGGCCTCCATTTTGGGTGAGTCAGGTTTGACGGTACCGATGGAGGCGCAAGCGGAACTGGTAGCACGCATTCAGTCGATTGCGCCCTTTTTTACGGTGCACTCGGATCTCGATGCCGATGATCAGTCAGCCATTCGAGTACCGGCTGATAACCGCCTTTATGTTCAATTGGTCCCGCGCAAAGAGGCGGTCGAGCTTCAAATTCGTGTCTACCCCTTGGGAGAAGATGGGGTCGCGTTGCTTCCAGGGCTGGGTTCCAAGTTTGTTACGGCCGGTCTTCAAGGTCAGCAGATGCGTACGGTTAGGGACTTAGAGAAAGAGCGCGCTAATGTGCAGCAACTGATTGATCAGGCACCGTTTAGATGGGATCTGGATGAGGATTACTCGATGCTCGTCGAGGGTGTGGAGGCGAGCTATGAGACCATTCTCTTTTTGACGGAGCGAGAAGCTGTCACTGAAGAGGAGGTGCCTGAAGACATTGTGCAAGAAGATACTGTACAAGAGGGCGCTGTGCAAGAAGAAAGCGTACAGAGTGCAGCGGTGGAACCTGAGCCAAGCGAATACCGAGAGAAGGTCGTGTTGCAGTGGCCTGAAGGAAAACCGTTTGATCTCATGAAACTGCTGCCGACGAGCCGGATCTCGATCAATGTGACATCAAACCAGGACTTGTTTGATGTGGATGGCAAAGTCATTATTGACTCAAATCGAGTATTTACGTTTCAACAGATGATTGAGCTGATGGATCAGTCCAGCTCAGGCCGCTTTGTAAAACTGTCTGATAAAAAGGTAGTGGCACTGTCCGAGCGCATGCGAGAGCAGCTGGAGCAGTGGCGTGCGCGTACGGACCGAGGCAAAGTCCATCCGCTAGCCATTCCGGCTTTGGAGGGGCTTGTGGGTGAAGAGCATCTTCAAGCCAATGATCAGCTGCGAGAAGCGATTCAGCGGTTTGATCAACCGTTGAATATGGACAAGCCGAGTCCCAAGACGTTAAATGCATCCCTCAGGGACTATCAAGAGGTGGGTTATCGTTG
>JAYPBG010000007.1:18304-25881 GCA_038124075.1 Gammaproteobacteria bacterium | reverse complement strand
CAATCTATGTTCTATATGGCAATGTGACAACCTCAACAAATCGGAGAAGAGCCACTGAAGCCACTTTTTTTTCCAACACTTTCAATCAATCTCATTAATATCATTAATGCCCTCACCCTAAAAGGCCACCGCTCAACATAAGCCAAGAGTCAAGAGTCAAGAGCCCAATAGCGAACTTGAAATCGATCAGAAACACGATAATCTTAACATTAATACGCTTAAGCATAATAAAAGAGATAGATTGAGAGAAAACATGCAAACAGTTGAAAACCGTCGTGGAAACGCGCAAGGACCAGACAACCCCGTTAAATCAGACCATCAGGCTGAAGAGGCTACCTTTAAGTACTACAGCTCAAGCGGTGTCTACATAGGTAAGAGCGAGGGCAACAGACCGGACACAACGCTGTTTCAAAAAGCGCACTATGTCATAGAGAATGATACCGACATGATCAAAAATTTAGACCCCTTGCATGTCATAGAGCGAGATATTGAGCGCTACCGCCAAGAGCTGCTTCATGTGCCCATCAGCAATATGCCAAAAATCATGGAACTCAACCATTTAATAAAAAATCTTGAGCGCTTTCTTTGCCAACCCGCTACCGGAACAGGCTAGCGAACCATCACTGCCCCCAACCAAAAGGCAAAAAGAGCGCCCAGCACATTCAACAGTAGAGAGATCACGGCCGTCAGCCACTGCCCTGTTTGCATCAAAGTGACTGTCTCAAATGAAAATGTGGAAAACGTTGTAAACGAGCCCATAAACCCGGTCAACAGCAGCAGACGCGCATACTCTGATACATCAGAGTATCGAGCCATCAACACCCATATACAGCCAAAAAGAAATGAGCCCAATAGATTAACCACCAACGTACCCAACGGCAGCGACCAGGCCATCTGTTCACCCCAGCGATTCATAAAAACGGCCACAGCATAGCGGGCTAGCGCACCAGCAGCCCCACCGAATGCAATACAGATGGCACCGTTTAAAGAGATCATTGACTTCGACCCCCGATCCCTGACCGCCTCCGCCACTTTGATGATGCATCCAAAGAGCGCAACCGCTTCAACTTATCTTCGATCTTAACCTCCAAACCTCGCTTCACCGGTTGATAAAAGGATTCTGGCGCCATCTCCATAGGAAAATAGTGCTCACCGGGCACATAGCCTTCAGGATGATCGTGTGCATAGTGATACGCTTCACCATAACCGAGATCAGACATCAGTCCAGTAGGGGCGTTGCGTAGATGCATAGGCACATCGTAGCCAGGGGTCGAGCGGACACATTGGGCTGCCGCCTTATAGGCCATATAGACTGCATTGCTTTTCGGAGCCACCGCAAGATACGCCACCGCCTGCGCAATGGCCAGCTCACCCTCTGGGCTGCCTAAACGTTGCTGCACATCCCATGCGTTCAACGCAAGCTGCAGCGCTCTAGGATCGGCATTACCAATGTCTTCACTGGCCATTCTCACAAGGCGTCGGGCCAGATAGAGCGGGTCACACCCACCCAGAAACATTCGCTGACACCAATAAAGCGATGCATCCGGATCACTGCCTCGCACCGCTTTATGGAGCGCAGAAATCTGCTCATAAAATAGGTCACCCCCTTTATCAAAACGACTCAACTGACTGCCCGAAACCTGCTGAATCATCTCTGCAGTAACCACAGAAGGGCCCTCTGCTGCCGCCTCAACCTCATCCCCCTCTGACGCTTGCACGTGCACAGGTTCCACATAGTCATGAACCGGTTCTACATAGTCGACCGCCATCTCTAATGTATTGAGCAAGCGCCGCGCATCCCCCTCGGCCCGGCTCAAGAGCAGCGCCATCGCTTCATCCGATAAAACCGTATTGCGACGACCGAGCCCTCTTTCAGTATCGGTCAATGCCTGCTGGGCAATGGATTTCAACTCCATCTCTTGCAGAGGTTTTAAGACAAATGTTTTCACTCGAGAAAGCAGAGCGTTGTTCAACTCAAAAGAGGGGTTCTCGGTCGTGGCGCCCACAAACAGGAAGCTTCCCTCTTCGACATGAGGGAGAAACGCATCCTGCTGGGATTTATTGAACCTATGCACCTCATCAACAAAGAGCAACAAGCGCCCCCCTTCCTCTGCTCGTTTTTTCGCTAAATCGACGGCCGCACGAATATCTTTAACGCCCGAGAGGACGGCTGAAAGGGCATGAAACTGATACCCAGCCTGCTCCGCCATTAATTTTGCTAAGGTGGTTTTTCCCACACCGGGTGGCCCCCACAAAATCATCGAACAGAGTCTTCCATGCCGAACCATCTCACCCAATGGTCGGTTGGGCGCTAACAGGTGCGTTTGCCCAAAAAATTGATCAAGCGAATAGGGCCGCATGCGTGCAGCCAGCGGTGCATGGGAAGAGACAGGGTCAGTAGTCACGGATAAGATCAACACCCGGTGGTGGCGTAAATTGAAACAGTGATTCGGATAGGCGCCTATTTTGCTCCACATCCGTGAAGGTAATCTCTGTACGTTGACCTAACGGGTCATCTAGCAGCATGGCGCTGAGCACCCCGTCTTTGAAGAGAATTTGAATTTGGTTGAAAGCCGCATCAGCCTGCTTCGGCGTTAAAATATAGGTATGCTGCTCCCCTCCCTTATGCACACCCACACGCTCTAAACGCACATCGAAGTGTTCATCAACGGCGTTCACATCACCACTGATCAACAACGCCGGCGTATTGCCCAGCTGATCATCCAGCTGCTTAACCGTCACTTGATCAAGATCCCGATCATAGAGATAGATCAACTCACCTTCAGTGATAATGGTCTGCGGGTAGGGGTCTTCACTCTCCCATCGGAAATGATTGGGGCGTTTCAGCGCCATCGTTCCTTGCATCGATTGCAGTACGGCGGGCGCCTCAAGCGCACGCCCCTGCGTAGATAACTCAGGGCTTTGAAACACACGCTGACTGAAATGGGCCTCAATGCTTTTTAGCCCACTCAACGTCTGCTTAAACCGATCAGAGGCCTGCTCTCCTTGATAATGGGTTGGTGAGGCTGGTGAGGTTGGTGAAGCCACCCCCATAAGCGGCTGCAGCGCTACAGAGGATAGAAGGCCCAATATGAGGGCCACTTTTATAAGGGCCATTTTTCGACAGAGATAATAGATCACTAACGTTACTACCTTTCCAGTATGTGAATGGTCAACAGAGCCTAAACAGGCGGCGGGGCAATCACCTCACGCGCACCATTGTTCTGCATGGGGGAGACCACCCCAGCAGCCTCCATAGAATCGATCATGCGCGCAGCGCGATTATAGCCAATTTTCAGTTTCCGCTGTACCGAGGAGATCGACGCTTTTCGGGTTTGCGTTACAAATTTTACAGCCTCATCATAGAGAGGGTCCGCCTCAGGGTCGTCGGCACTCTTTTCAGCTTCAAAACCAGGCGCAGCACCTGACTCATGTGTGCCCTCTAAAACCTCATCAAGGTAGTCGGGGTCACCACGTTGTCGCCAATCGTCACACACACGATGCACCTCGTCATCACTCACAAAAGCACCATGCACCCGCTGCGGCAACGCCGTACCAGGCGGTAGGTAGAGCATATCACCTGATCCCAGCAACTGCTCAGCCCCCCCTTGATCCAGAATGGTTCTTGAATCCACCTTCGATGACACTTGAAATGCAATTCGGGATGGGACATTGGCCTTTATCAACCCCGTAATGACATCAACCGAAGGGCGCTGCGTCGCCAAAATCAGGTGAATCCCCGCTGCCCGGGCTTTTTGAGCAATACGCGCAATCAGCTCCTCCACCTTTTTACCGACAATCATCATCATATCGGCAAACTCATCGATCACCACAACAATGTTGGGCAGCGCCCCCAGCTTAGGTGCAGATTCGTTCACCTCCACGGGCCTCCAGAGAGGATCGCTCAAAGGGTTGCCCGCCTTAATGGCCTCATCAACCTTGCGATTAAAGCCCGTTAAATTTCGAACCCCCATGGCCGCCATTAAGCGATACCGGCGCTCCATCTCAGCAACACACCAACGCAGAGCATTAGCCGCCTCTTTCATATCTGTCACAACCGGCGACAGAAGGTGTGGAATATCATCATAGACCGACAGCTCCAGCATTTTCGGATCGATCATGATCATACGCAACTGCTCAGGCGTTGACTTAAACAGCATACTGATCAGCATCGCATTCAAGCCAACCGACTTACCACTGCCAGTGGTGCCTGCAACAAGCAAGTGCGGCATTTTTGCCAGATCAACCGACACTGAGTGACCAGAAATATCCTTACCCAAGCAGAGCGTCAGAGGCGACTTGGAACGCTCATAGCCTTCTGAGGCAACCACCTCACTCAAACGGATCACTTCACGGTGAGTATTGGGTATCTCAATACCCACCGTTGTTTTACCCGGAATCACCTCAACCACTCTGACACTGATCACGGCCAAGGAGCGTGCCAAATCCTTTGCCAAGTTGGTGATTCTCATCACCTTGATACCCGGCGCAAGCTGAATTTCAAAGCGCGTTACCACTGGGCCAGGAATCACCGCCTCCACCTCAGCTTCAATATTAAAATCACGCAGCTTAAGCTCCAGCAAGCGCGACATATTCTTTAACGCCTCATCACTGAAGCCTTGCTGCCCACCCTCCTCAACGGGATCAAGCAGCTCAATGGGCGGCAGATCCCCCATCACCTCTCGATTAAACAGGCTCTTTTGCTTCTGCTTTGCTGGCCGGCGAGCACTGCCCTGAACCTCTTGATCCGCTCGTTTTCCAATGTTTAAGCTCTTTTCAGGGCGCGGCTCTCCACCCTCTTGGGTCAGCGTGCACGCTTTAAGATCACCGCCTATGGCCGCCGCATTCTGATCCATGCCGGCTTCAGTATTAAGGTCTGCATCGACAATCACCGGCACATCCGAAGACGCTCCAGCGAAACGGCGTTCGTCCGACGGATCACCCTCCCACACAGGCTCCTCACGTCGTGAAGCCTGTTCGTGAGCCTGCCGCTTTTGAGCCTGTCGATCACGTAAAGTTGCAAAAAACCGCTCTTTTGTCGATTTTAATTTTTCCAAACCTTGCAATAAGGCCAGGGGCACCCCTTCAGCTGCACGATCAACCAGGTCTTTACCGCTCTCCAATGAGGTGCCCACGGCCATAGCATCATGATCGGCAGACTCTATTGTCCCTCTACCTTTGTCTTTGTCTTTGTTTTTACCTTTCCCTCTGCCTTTTGCGCTCTTCCCCTCTTCACATGGCTCGACCGGGAGATCACCCTCCGCCCCCCACTCATCAACATCATAGTGACGCTCTTCTTGTATATAGTGCCATAGGCCAACAAAACCATCTCGACTTCGACCGACCAAGGTAATGGCCTGCCTGCCAACCCACCCTGCAACGTTAGACCAAGAGAGATCGCAGACCATCGATATACCGGTCAGCAGCACAACGGACGCCAATAAGCTGATACCGAGCTGATTGAACAGAGGCGTCAATTCACGCACGATCTCCAGCCCCAATATTCCACCCGCCGACATTGGCAGAGAAGCAGACGATATATGGAGTGCGGCCAATGTCGTGCCCGACAGTAATATCGCAACCAGCCCAACACACCGTAAGCAGGCCAACAGCCCACTCCAAGGCCTGCGCCCCATCATAAATAGAAGGTGGATACCATAGATCAACAGTAAGGGGACCCAAAATGCACCATACCCCAACAGTGAATAGAGCACACTGGCCATCCAAGCACCCGCTTGCCCCCCCATATTGTGAATCTCATCATTCAGCCCCACTTGAGAAAAACCGGGGTCCGTCGCATGATAGGTGACGAGCGACAGGGTGATGTAGACAATCAACGCGGAGGTCAACAGCAGCAGCCCCTCATGGATCGTGCGCACCATTGGGCGAAACCAAGGGCGCTCAATCATCGGCACAGATGCTCGTTTTACAACGGCCGCACCACGCTTACGACCACGAGGCTTCGCTTTTACCGTGGTTCTTCTCGAACGTGTTTTAGCCACAGCCGCATTGGCTTGTCGTTTTTTTGCCAAGCGCTCACGACTGCTCAGCTCGACCTGCCCTGCAGGCACCAATGCTTTAGAGCTGGAGAGCGTTTTTTTCTTTGCAGCCGTGGCACGGCCTGCGCCTTTTCGGCCTTTTTTAGCCGATGCAGCACCGGCCGTGCCGCGCTTCTTAGCTTTAGATTCACTGTTCTTTGCAAGTGATGAAGATGGCAAACGACGTTCTCCTCGCGAAGCTTATTTTAATCTCACTATTGATGGGTAACGTGGGTAAGATGGGTAAAACGAGGTTCATTTAACCCAATAAACTGACTGTATCCATACCCTTTATAGATATTGTAATCGCAATCAAGGATCTTGCCCATTAAATCAGAACGGTTTTTAAGCATACTGAACAGAAGTGTGCGCAGAAATGCGATACAATATGGAATATTTCTCACACATGACGCGTGAGCACCTTTAAATCACAACCATTGATCACCATTTATCAAAACGACTTAATCGCCACTTAAACGACCCAACCACTTAAATCATGAACACTGTTTAAACAGCAAGCAAACAGACAGACAGAGAGACGAGGTAACATGAGTAACACACACTTTAATCTGATTATTCTAGGCTCCGGTCCTGCAGGGTACACTGCAGCTGTATACGCAGCGCGCGCTAATCTACAACCTACCGTCATAACCGGTATTCAACCGGGTGGGCAGCTGACCACCACCACAGAGGTTGATAACTGGCCTGGTGATGTTGAGGGCTTACAAGGCCCCGACCTGATGGCCCGCATGCAGAAGCATGCTGAGCGCTTTAACACCAACATTGTGTTCGATCACATCAATAACGTTGATCTGAGCAAACGCCCCTTTACCTTGACCGGTGACAGCGGTACCTACACCTGCAATGCACTGATCATTGCCACGGGCGCATCCGCACGCTACCTCGGCCTTGAGTCAGAAGAGGCCTTCAAAGGCAAGGGGGTCAGTGCCTGCGCAACCTGTGATGGTTTCTTCTATCGAAAACAGAAAGTGGCCGTTATCGGTGGCGGTAATACCGCTGTAGAGGAGGCTCTCTACCTCTCCAACATCGCCGACGAAGTGACATTGATCCATCGTCGCGACACTCTGCGGTCGGAAAAGATTTTACAAGACCGCCTGTTTGAAAAAGAGAAAAATGGAAACATCAAGATCATCTGGGATCACACGTTGGATGAAGTCCTGGGTGATGACAGCGGTGTGACCGGCATACGCATCAAATCAACCAAAGATGACTCTACACAAGCACTGGATCTTGCCGGCGTCTTTATTGCGATTGGGCACTCCCCCAATACTGAAATATTCAAAGGCCAATTAGAGATGCACGATGGCTACATTAAAATTCGCAGCGGCCTAGAGGGCGGTGCGACAGCAACCAGTGTGCCGGGCGTATTCGCAGCCGGCGATGTGGCTGATCATATCTACCGCCAAGCCGTAACATCCGCTGGATTTGGCTGCATGGCTGCACTGGACGCTGAGAAGTTTCTTGACGAGATCGAATAGCGGCCTGCATGAACGAGCGCCCCTATCTTTTAAATGATGC
>JAYPBG010000007.1:9893-18294 GCA_038124075.1 Gammaproteobacteria bacterium | reverse complement strand
GCACATTCCCACCGATCGAGCAGGCTATGGATGAGCCTAATGGCCTGCTTGCCATCGGTGGTGACCTCTCAGCAGAACGCCTGTTATCCGCCTATCATCAAGGCATATTCCCCTGGTTTGACGATCATCAACCCATTTTATGGTGGTCGCCCAACCCAAGGGCCGTTATTTTCCCAGATCAACTGCGCATCACGCGCAGCTTAAGAAAATCGATGCGCAACCGCGGCTACCGGGTCACCTTTGATACCGCCTTCTCTGCCGTCATATCGGCGTGTCAACACACCCCTCGAAGCGACCAGAACGGCACCTGGATCACCGAAGAGATGGTCGACGCCTATACGCAACTGCACTACTTAGGTCATGCACACTCAGTGGAGTGTTGGCATGAAGAGCAACTGGTCGGCGGTCTTTACGGACTCTCTATTGGCAAACTCTTTTTTGGAGAGAGCATGTTTTCCATCAAAACCGACGCCTCCAAAGTCGCATTTGTGACCTTAGCTCAACGCCTTCAGAAAGCTGGCTTCCCCCTGATTGACTGCCAAGTACCCAATTCGCACCTCACCAGCCTAGGGGCAACAGACATTCCAAGAAAAGAGTTCCAACACTACCTTAAGAATTATCTACACTATAAGTTTGAACCCCAACAAGATCCCTGGCATGATATAACCTTATATGAGCGACCTAGGTAGAATAAAGTTTTTCTTAACACCCTCACATGAGTGCAGCTACCTTCCCGACAAGCGCGCCTCCACGCTCTTTGCCGACCCCAACCTGATCGTAGACCAAGAGGCCTACTCGGCACTGTCTCAAATGGGTTTTCGCCGCAGCGGCAATCATATCTATCGTCCACACTGTGAACGCTGCAACGCCTGTATTCCCATGAGGGTTTTGACGAACGAATTTATTCGTCGCGGCCGCCATAAACGTATCTGGAAGCGAAATGCCCATCTGATGACTCATCTCACCCCTGCGGTCTACAGCGAAGAGCACTACAACCTCTATCAACGCTATATAGAACAGCGCCACAAAGACGGTGACATGTACCCCCCATCGATTGAGCAGTACCAATCTTTCTTGCTCTGCGACTGGGCGCGATCCTTTTTTATAGAACTGCGCCACCCAGACACCCATCAACTGCTTGCGGTTGCCGTAACCGACACACTTGCTCAGGGGCTGTCGGCCATCTACACGTTCTATGATCCTGACTATGACAAACTCAGCTTAGGCACCTACGCTATTTTAAAGCAGATTGAAACAACCGCTGAACGCAATCTCAACCACCTATACATTGGCTACTGGATCAAAGAGTGTAATAAAATGAGCTACAAAAATGAGTTTAAGCCCGCTGAGATGTTTATCAATCAGCATTGGGAACGCATTGGTGCCCCCGCTTGCCCTCAATAACACACTCAATCACACACTACAGCGACAAACGGAGCAGAGCGCAAAGATAGTCAAGAAAGCAGATTGATTTTCTATCCAGCATAGGGCACAATGCCCAGCGCTTATGATTAGAGAGCTTACTCAAATCCTGAATAAGCTGACCAGAGGAGCAGCAATTTATGGCTAAAGAAGAGCATATTGAACTTGAAGGTACGGTAACCGAGACGCTACCCAACACAATGTTTAGAGTAGAACTGGAAAACGGTCATGTTGTCACCGCACACATCTCTGGAAAGATGCGAAAAAACTATATCCGAATTCTAACAGGTGACCGCGTCAAAGTGGCTGTCAGCCCTTATGACCTCAGTAAAGGCCGCATCACCTACCGTGTGCGTTGATTAAACGTTAAACACCCTGGTAGAACAACCGTACATGACGGCCAGCATCCGCTAAACAGGCCATAGCGAACGCTGGACGCTCAGCGTAGACAGTACGCGTAAGCAGTAACCGTTTAGTATAAAGCGTACGCGTTACGATGACTCAGCTTTCTTTGATGGCTTTGCCACTTTGATCTGAAAATCAAGCTCATTATCCTCCAGCACAATCTGGACTTCCCCACCACTAGAGAGCTTACCAAACAGAATCTTCTCTGCCATCGGCTTTTTGATATGCTCTTTAATGACTCGAGCCATGGGGCGAGCCCCCATCTTCTCATCATAACCTTTCTCTGAGAGCCAAAGTCTTACCTCATCATCTGCATGAATGGTAACACCCTTTTCATCAAGCTGAGTTTGCAACTCCACCAGGAACTTATCCACCACATTCATAATAATATCGGTCGAGAGTGGCTTAAACTGCACAATGGCGTCGAGTCGGTTTCTAAACTCAGGGGTAAAGACCTTTTTAATATACTCCATACCATCACTGGAGTGATCTTGCTCCACAAACCCCATTGAAGAGCGCCCCATCTGCTCAGCACCCGCATTGGTGGTCATGATCAACACCACATTACGAAAATCCGCTTTTCGGCCATTATTATCCGTCAGAGTACCGTGATCCATCACCTGCAGCAGCAGGTTGAAAACTTCAGGATGCGCCTTTTCAATCTCATCCAACAAGAGTACACAGTAAGGGTTTTTTGTCACCGCCTCAGTCAGTAAACCACCCTGGTCATAACCGACATAACCCGGTGGCGCACCGATCAATCTGGACACCGTGTGCCGCTCCATATATTCTGACATATCAAAACGGATCAGCTCTATCCCCATCAACTTCGACAACTGACGCGTCACCTCCGTTTTACCTACACCCGTGGGGCCTGCAAACAAGAAGCTGCCAACAGGCTGATCGGGCGAACCCAATCCCGCACGCGACATTTTTATCGCGTTTGTAATCTCGGAAATGGCTTCATCCTGACCAAATACGGTCATTTTTAGATCTCGATCAAGGTTGGACAGCAGCTGCTTATCAGAAGCAGAGACACTCTTCGTAGGAATACGCGCAATTTTCGCAACAATACTCTCAATATCACCCACACCCACCACTTTTTTCCGCTTATTCACTGGCTGTAAGCGCTGGAACGCCCCTGCCTCATCAATAACATCGATCGCCTTATCGGGCAGATGGCGGTCATTGATGTATTTATTTGCCAGTTCAGCCGCTGCCTGCAGGGCCTTATCGGTGAAGCGAATGCTGTGATGATTCTCAAAACGCGACTTCAAACCTTTCAGTATCTGATAGGTCTCATCCACACTGGGTTCATCCACATCAATCTTCTGGAAGCGCCGCGCCAAAGCGCGATCCTTCTCAAAGATGCCACGGTATTCGGTGAACGTTGTTGAGCCAATGCACTTAATATCCCCGGACGCCAACAGGGGTTTTAACAAGTTAGAGGCATCCATAACACCGCCCGAGGCAGCGCCAGCACCAATAATGGTATGAATTTCATCAATAAAGAGTATAGCGCCCTCTTTTTTCTGTAACTCAGCCAACAGCACCTTAAAGCGCTTCTCAAAATCACCTCGATACTTGGTACCCGCCAATAAAGCACCCAGGTCCAGTGCGTAAACGGTGCTGCCAGAAATAGCTTCAGGGACACTCTCCTCCACAATCAGCTTCGCCAGACCTTCAGCAATCGCCGTTTTGCCAACTCCCGGCTCACCCACAAGCAGCGGGTTATTCTTACGTCTACGGCAGAGAATCTGCACGGTGCGCAGCACCTCCTCCTCACGACCCACCAAAGGATCAATGCGCCCTACCACGGCCTGGTCATTTAAATTTGTTGTATAGGCCTCCAGAGGGCTCTTACTGGGCATCTCGCCGCCCATTGACTCTTCATCACCCGCCTCACCCGCACCTGGGTCTGGGGGGGCATTGGGCTCATCCGATACTTTGGAGATACCATGAGCGATATAGTTAACCACATCAATACGGGCCACGCTCTGTTTTTTCAAGAAGTAAACCGCTTGACTCTCCTGCTCACTGAAAATCGCAACCAAGACATTAGCGCCTGTCACCTCTTTCTTACCGGATGATTGCACATGAAAAACAGCACGTTGCAATACACGTTGAAAACCTAACGTAGGCTGCGTTTCACGCTCAGTATCACTGGAGGGGATCAGCGGTGTCGTTTCATCAACAAAGTTGATCAGTTCTGAACGCAGCTCATCAAGATTAGCACCACAGGCCTTTAAGACTTTCGCCGCCGTATCATTATCAATGAGAGCCAAAAGGAGGTGCTCTACCGTCATGTACTCATGTCGTTTCGCTCGAGCTTCGCGAAACGCGAGGTTTAATGTCACTTCTAGATCTTTGCTTAACATTTCCCCACACCTTCAAAGTGTTGCATAGGCAAGGCCTTAGCTAAAATAAGTGCGCAGTGACACCCACAAAAAACTGATATTGCGATCTCTCCGCATCCAAAACTTCCAAAATTGAAGTTACCGTTATTGCCGTTATGATTTCCGTTATAGCATTGTTTACTTTGGTTATTTACATGTAATACTCTATTGCTCATTCAGACTCGTCAGCCTCTATTTCGCACATCAGTGGATGCTGGCTCTCTTGAGCATAACTGACCACCTGCGCCACTTTTGTCTCAGCGACATCCCTGGTGAACGTACCACACACCGCCTTTCCCTGCGTATGGACCGTCATCATGATCTGCGTCGCCCGCTCCGTAGACATACTGAAAAACTGCTCTAACACCTCGACTACAAAATCCATAGGTGTAAAGTCATCGTCCAACATGATGACTTTATACATCGGCGGTGGCACTGCTTTCTGCTGCCGCTCCTGCACAACCAGATCGCCGACGCTATCCGGTTCAGGCTTATCTAATTCATCGCCTCTATGATTTAATGTTAGCTGAAGTTCGGTGGTTTTACTCATAACCAGAACTCATAAATCTCTCGTTTAGTATAGTCAAATCATACTGCCCAAATAAATTGGACACCCCAAGCTCAAAGAGCGTATTAAAAACATTCAACTCACGTTAGTTTAGGTTACTTGGCGTACAAATACTTACAACTCTCTCAACTATCCGTCACTTAATGAAGCATTAACGTCATTATTCTAACACCTGGGCACAAACGAACACTAAAATTCTTCCATATTTTTGTTCTCCCCTTTCTATAGCAAGCTCATAACAGACCGAAAGCGCGCTCTTTCCCCGATGACACCAAGAATGTAGATCAGAATATACAAAATATGGACAGATTTTAGCGATTTAAAAAATAAAATGAGAGATTTAAAAAAAGGGACTTGAATTTCCTTTTTTTTTGAGTACTTTTAATCATTAGAGCGGATTCTATCGTAGGATCTTGCCACTAAAGCTGCAGCTGCATTTTGATCAATGGATAGTTACGATGGAGCGGCGGCAAGTGGCTTGACAACCTAGATATCAGTTCGAAGCGGATGAGATTGAGGTTATTTTAAACACTGTTTCAAAGGCAAAGTAGCCTCGGTACAAATGATTGTAATGATTGTAAGGGTGCAAAGCTAACTTTAAACGCTTTTCTCATATAAAGCGTTTAAAATGGCGAAGGCCCCAGAGGGATAGATGTATGGCAACTGGGAAAGTGAAATGGTTCAATAATGCCAAAGGGTATGGCTTTATACGGCCTGATACTGGTGGAGAAGACCTTTTTGTTCACTACTCGTATATAGAAATGGATGGCTATAAGAGCCTGAAAGCGGGTCAATCTGTAACATTTGAAACACTGCAGGCACCAAAAGGCTTGCACGCCATTAACATTCAGGCAGAGCCTATGGATGAGCTTGAAGAGGCTGACAACGCGCCCTCCTTAAGCGACGCCGCATTAAGCGAGCCTTCAGCACCGGTCTCCAGCGAACTCAATCCCCAAGATACAGATACCGTCCATAACAACGATGAGGCTATAGAGCTCGAATCCAATGCGGAGAAGTCGCCCGCATAAGCTACTCAGAGTGTGTAGCACACTTTTGCAGCAAAAGGCTTTATAGCAAGGCGAAAGACCTCTTCAAACAGATCGTCCGAATTAAGAGATGAATACCCTATTCGGACGATCTGTTTAGCAGTCCAGCTTAGCCGCTCAGATCACTGGCCATCCATATGCTCTATAACAGCAGCACCAAACTCCGAACACTTCAGGAGTGTTGCATCAGGCATCAGCCGCTCGAAATCATAAGTAACTGTTTTTGCCTCAATCGCACCCTGCACGCCTTTAGTGACAAGGTCTGCCGCTTCTGTCCACCCCAAATGGCGCAGCATCATCTCACCAGATAGGATCAATGATCCTGGGTTCACCTTATCTTGCCCAGCATACTTAGGCGCTGTACCATGTGTCGCCTCAAACAGCGCAACACTTCCGCCAATGTTGGCCCCAGGCGCAATGCCGATGCCACCCACCTCAGCCGCCAAGGCATCTGAAATATAGTCACCGTTTAGATTCAGTGTCGCAATAACACTGTACTCTTCTGGGCGCATCAAGATCTGCTGTAAGAACGCATCTGCAATCACATCTTTAATGATAATATCTCGACCCGTTTTAGGGTTTTTCATCGTATGCCACGGGCCACCATCCAAAGGTACGGCACCAAACCGATCACGCGCCAGCTCATAGCCCCAATCTCTGAAAGCCCCTTCGGTGTACTTCATAATGTTACCCTTATGCACCAGGGTGACCGAAGGTCGATCAAGGTCAATCGCATACTGAATCGCTTTTCTAACCAGCCTCTGAGTACCCTCTCGCGACACCGGTTTAATACCAATACCACAACCTTGAGGGAAACGAATTTTAGTGACCCCCATCTCTTCACGCAAAAACGCAATCAGTTTATCCGCCTCAGGGCTATCAGCAGGCCACTCAATGCCTGCATAGATATCTTCAGAGTTCTCTCGAAAAATCGTCATATCTGTCTTTTCGGGGCAGGTAACAGGGCTGGGTACACCTCTGAACCAGCGCACAGGTCGCATACAGACATAGAGATCCAACTTTTGACGCAGAGCAACATTTAAGCTGCGAATGCCTCCTCCCACCGGCGTGGTTAAGGGCCCTTTGATCCCCACCTGATATTCAGTCAGCGCTTCCAAGGTCTCCTCGGGCAACCAGACATCAGGGCCATAAATTCGAGTAGACTTCTCTCCACAGTAGATCTCCATCCAAGCGATCGAACGGCGCCCACCATAGGACTTCTCAATCGCTGCATCGACCACCCGCTTCATGACAGGCGAAATATCAACACCAATACCATCACCTTCAATATAAGGAATAATCGGGTGATTCGGGACATTTAAAGAAAGGTCAGCATTGACTGATATCTTATCACCATCAACCGGGACCGAGATTTTTTGGTACCCCATGATCATTAACTCTCCGTCAGTTTATTACATTCTATTGGCTCATAGAGTTATTATAGCCACCTCTTTTGAGCCTCGACATCGCTATCTTGAGCTTTTACCCAATTCTCTCCCTCAGAAGTAAGGGATTTTTTCCAAAAGGGTGCCTGAGTCTTTAAATAATCCATTATATACATCACTGCATCAAATGCATCCGAGCGATGGCTGCTTGCCACAACCACTAAAACAATATCATCGGCAACCGTGAGTAAACCCACACGATGAACAATCGAAACGGCTTGCAGAGGCCACCGTTTCGTCGCGCATGCCGCAATCTTTTCAAGTACACGTTCGGTCATGCCTGGGTAGTGCTCCAAGTAGAGACCTTCAACTTTCTTGCCAACCTTCTTGCTGCAGGTTTCGAACGTATTCAGGACCTCTGCATCACCTGAATTAAAATCCCTTACTAAGCCAATAAAAGAGACAAGCGCCCCTGTTACCCCCGCACGCTTCACACGCGCCAACTCCAGTGAAGGCTCAAAAGGTTCGGGAGATACCTTAACATAAATATCCGTGTCGTCTATTTGAGTTCTTTGTGTTTTTGCCGTCGTACTATCCATCACCGTTTCTGACCGCTATCCCCCCGTTACCGGAGGAAAGAACGCGACTTCATCACCCGGTTGAACCTGAGCTGAAAACCCCGCCATCTCCTGATTAACCGCTACCATACAACCTTTAGCCTCCAAACACGCTTTCCAGTCACCCCCCTTCGCCACCAACACCTTTCGAAGATGATCGACGGTCGAAAGACCATCGGGTGACCCCTCTGCCATTAGATCGCTGAACGCGCACTCGAGCCGATCTGTTTTCAAGCGGTCTCGAAACTGAGCAAAAAAGAGCACCGTCACGGTTAAGTTATTCAAGGTTCCAGTCGCCACTCTTACCTCCAACCTTGCGCAATAAACGGATCGGACCGATCACCATGGACTTCTCCAGCGCTTTGCACATATCATAAATCGTCAGGGCGGCTACCGATGCCGCCGTAAGCGCCTCCATCTCAACCCCCGTCTTCCCTGCTAACTTACAAGAGGTCAAAATACGAACAGCCGCTTCAGCATCAATCGGCAGCGGCGTTTCAGAACACCCAGCTGAAAGAGACTCAAACTCTACTTTTATCGAGGTTAACAGTAAAGGGTGACA
>JAYPBG010000007.1:0-9883 GCA_038124075.1 Gammaproteobacteria bacterium | reverse complement strand
CAGGAAGTACGTTTTGCCGCCTGAATGCCTGCAATACGAGCAACAGACAGCACATGACCTTTTACAACCTCGCCCGCAGTAATAGCACTCAGTGTCGCATGACTCATGCCTACCCACGCTTCCGCTAGAGCAATACGTTCGGTCACTCGCTTTTCAGTAACATCCACCATCTGGGCAGAGCCTTCTCGATCAATATGAGTCAGTTTATTTTGCATCTTCTCGCTTTCTGCTACTTTTTGCTACTTTCTGCTAGTATCAGCTATAACGGTTTGCGGACCAAAACCCACAAACGACAGCGGGCGGTTTAAAAACCCGTATCATTGTAACGAATGCCATCGAGGAAAACGAGTTTTAACTCGTCTCCAATTTTTTTTCGAAGCCGGTCCTCTGCAACGGGCCCCTTCAACAAGGAGAAGATCAACAAATGTCCAACACTACCCGCTGCAAGCCTTGGGACCCTCATTTAACCGTAGCGACCATTGTGCCCGAACCGGTGACCGAGTCCGACAATAAGGCTAACGGCTTTAGCGGGCAGAGGTTTCTCTTTGTCGAAGAGCAGATCAATAACGATATCATTACCAATCAGCCCGCTGGCCATCTAGAACCACATGAAAGCCTTCTGGATGCCGCTGTACGTGAAACACTTGAAGAGACGGGTTGGCATGTTGAGTTAACACACTTTATCGGTGTCTATGTCTATCGGCCAAAATCGCAAGAGCCCCCAGCGCCCTCCTCCCTGGCTCCATCCACCTCTGAGGGCCATGATCCAGAAACAGCATCTAACAGCGATGCCGGTGCCACTTACTACCGATTCTGTTTTTGCGCCAAGCCCATCAATCTGATCTCCAATGTTGAATTGGATCATGGTATTATCCGACCACTTTGGTTATCGGTAGATGAACTCAATGCAAAAGAGCGCGTACTGCGCAGCCCATTGGTAAAACAGTGCGTAATTGATTATCAAGCTGGCCGCCGCTATCCCCTCTCCACTGTGTCAGAGTGGATCGAATAGCCGCCAAGTACAGCGCCTTACTTAGAGATTTCAAACGAAAAAGATGAATAAACAGCCTAATCAACAGCGCGTTATTGTTGGTATGTCTGGCGGTGTAGACTCCTCTGTCTCAGCCTATCTATTACTAAAAGCCGGATATCACGTTGAAGGCCTCTTCATGAAAAACTGGGATGAGGACGACGGCACCGAGTATTGCACCGCCAAAACAGACCTCGCGGACGCCCAAGCCGTCTCTGACCGACTCGGCATTCAACTGCACACCGCCAACTTTGCGGCTGAATATTGGGACAATGTGTTTGAGCACTTTCTTACCGAGTACCGAGCCGGCCGCACGCCAAACCCCGACATCCTCTGCAACCGAGAGATCAAATTTAAAGCCTTTTTAGACTATGCCCATACACTGGGCGCAGACTGCATTGCAACAGGCCATTATGCACGACGTGCATCACACCCGACTCAACTGCTCAAAGGCATCGATCAGAACAAAGATCAAAGCTACTTTCTGCATGCTGTCCCTGCAGAGCAGCTGGCTCATGCCCTCTTCCCGCTCGGCGAAATGGAAAAACCGCAAGTACGCAAGATCGCTGCACAACAAGGCTTCACCAACCACGCTAAAAAAGACAGCACCGGCATCTGTTTTATCGGCGAACGTAAATTTAAAGATTTCTTGCAGCAATACCTTCCGGCACAGCCAGGCAACATTGTCTCCGATTGTGGCAAGCCGATGGGTGAACACCAAGGGCTTATGTACTACACCCTTGGTCAACGCCAAGGCATTGGTATCGGCGGTGTTCGCGAAGCCGACGAAGCCCCCTGGTATGTGATCGATAAAGACATACAGCAGAACCGCCTGATCATTGGGCAAGGTCACGAACACCCCGGCATGCTCTCAACCCGCTTAATGGCTCGACAGGTGAACTGGATCACAGCGCCTGGAGCATGGCCTCTGCACTGCAAAGCTAAAACGCGATACCGTCAACCTGATCAATCTTGTACAGTTGAACAGACAGAGGATGGTTACCGCGTTGAATTTGAAACGCCTCAACGCGCCGTCACACCCGGTCAATCGGTGGTTTTCTACCAAGACGACATCTGTCTGGGTGGCGGCGTCATCGAGCAGCGCAACAAACAACACACCATTAACCCTTATGACAAGAGCCAATAGGATACAGCCGTGGATAACACCTTAGAACGCACGCTGGCCCTAAGTGGCATCTTTCAAGCAGCGCATATGGTGCAGCGAATCTCTCAAGGGCAAAGTCTCCCCAACGATGCCTTTCGCTCGATGATTGAGAGTCTATTCTCTCTTGACCCAGAGACTGTGGATGATGTATACCCAACCCCATCGACCCTCTCGCTCGGTTACACGCTTCTCGAATCGGCCTTCCACGGCTCAGGCGCAGAACCAGGCCAGGACACTAACCAAAGCGGCGACTTAAACGTTGTCCCTATTCGACCTCTGGAACAACAACACCACAAAGAGCAACCTTTGAGCACCGCCTATATTCGGCAAGCCGTACGCTACGCTTTAGCGATTATGTATCTAGAGCAACGCATGAAAAAAGAGACCGACAAGCTCTCCGTGATGCGCAGCCGGCTGCTTCAGTGTCGCAAACAGCTTGATTTTGTTGACTCAACAACCGACCCGCAAATCATCCAGAGCTTGGCACAAATTTACCTCGACACGGCCGGTACCCTTAAATTCAGAATACAGGTACAAGGCCAGACCAGCGCCTTAAAAAAAAGTGAAAATGCTGATAAAATACGCGCCATTCTACTGGCCGGTTTACGCGCAACCTTTCTTTGGCGGCAACTGGGTGGCCGTCGGTGGCAACTGCTGTTTACAAGGCAGCGCATTATGCAACAGGTCGCCCAGCTTAAAACACTTTAAATACTCGACGGGCTGCAGCCCCTCTAAAAAATGAGTACTGCCTAAAGATCGATGCTCACGTGCACTGAAACCAACAGATTGACCACTGACCAGATAACCCACTGCCCCGGCTTCCTGTCCGGCGACACACTCAATAGAGGCTAACTTATGGACCTTTCTACGCTCACGGCCGTATCACCGATCGATGGTCGCTACGCCAACAAAATCTCCGAACTGCGCGAGACCTTCAGCGAATTCGGCTTAATACGCTTTCGACTGCTTGCCGAAGTTGAGTGGCTAAAAGCACTGGCTGCAAACCCAGATATCACTGAAATTGGCCCCTTTAGCGCGCAGTGCCAAACCTTCCTCGACAACATTGCCCAGCAATTTTCAGTTGAAGACGCCGCCCGCGTAAAAGCGCTAGAGCGCACCACAAACCACGACGTGAAAGCGCTGGAGTACTTTCTAAAAGAGCGCGTAGAAACTCACCCAGAAATCAAACCGGTCACGGAGTTCATACACTTCTGCTGCACATCGGAAGATATCAACAACCTGGCACATGGGCTGATGCTAAAAGAGGGGCGCGAGAAGACCCTTCTTCCGATCATGGAGGAGATTGTCACCGCCATTAACGCCGTTGCTCGAGAGAACGCTCATATCAGCATGCTCTCTCGCACCCATGGACAGACCGCATCCCCCACAACACTGGGCAAAGAGATGGCCAACGTCTCCGCCCGCCTTCGACGCCAAATTGCCCAACTGAAATCAGCCACGCTCTTTGGAAAATTCAATGGTGCGGTAGGCAACTACAATGCCCATATGGCCGTCTACCCCGACCTCGACTGGCAAGCGATCAGCCAGACCTTTGTCACTGGGCTTGGCCTAACCTGGAACCCCTACACCACTCAAATCGAGCCTCATGACACAATCGCAGAGTACTTTGCACCGGTCATTCGCTTCAATACCATACTGAACGATTTCAATCGTGACATCTGGAGCTACATCTCTCTTGGATACTTTGGCCAGAAAACCATCGCCTCTGAAGTCGGCTCATCAACGATGCCACACAAAGTAAACCCAATCGATTTTGAGAACTCTGAGGGCAACATCGGCATCGCAAACGCCTTAATGGAGCACCTATCGCAAAAGCTGCCCATCTCACGCTGGCAACGTGACCTCACCGATTCAACCGTACTGCGTAACTTGGGCGTCGGTTTAGCCCACTCAGTGATTGCTTACAAATCGACACTCAAAGGAATTGGCAAATTAAAAACCAACCAAGAGATCATCGCTGCTGATCTGGATGCAGCATGGGAGGTCCTGGGTGAACCCATTCAGAGCATGATGCGACGCTACGCAATCGCAAACCCCTACGAGAAACTGAAAGAGCTGACACGCGGTAAAGACATTACTCAAACGCTGTTGTCCGAATTCATTCAACAGCTCGAACTGCCTGCAGAGGCAAAACAGCAACTCTTATCGCTCACACCCAGCAACTACATAGGCTTAGCACAAAGCCTAGCGGAAGGCATTGAGAAAGAGGCCTATTAGGGGGGCACTTACGCCCCTAAGCCTCGAAGCTGCTCTTAACTCGAGCGCTTAATAAGCCATAAGCTTGCGGTATCAAACTTATGGCTTATAGTAAAAGAGACCCTCAGAGCAACCGAGCACCGAAGCGACAAGGCTAAAGCAATGAAAAACATCCTGACAGGCATACTCCTATCTACACTCACTGTCAGCATGGCTTATGCAGAATCCATTACCATCTGCTCCGACAAGTGGCTGCCCGTTAATGGGGAAACCATGGATGAACACGCAGGCTACGGCCTCGAAATAGCAGAGGCACTGTTTTCGAAACACAATATCGAAATCCATTACAACTTGATGGGGTGGAGCAAAGCGTTAAAGCGCACTGAGAGCGGCCAATGCGATGCCGTTATTGGTGCCACCAAAGCTGAAGCACCCAATTTCGTTTATCCCAACAGCTCTTTAGGCAATGCCGACTCTATCATCTATGTTAAAAAAGGGAACCCATGGCGCTACAAGGGCATAGACTCTTTAAAAGAGATACGAATTGGCGCCATGAAGGACTACTCATATGAAAAGCAATTTGATGACTATTTAGAAAAAAATAAAAAAAGTGATCGGGTCTCTCTATCAACCTATGATGAAGGCGCCGATCGGAACTTAAAATTGATACTGCTTGGCAAACTTGACGCCACCATAGAGACCTCGTTTGTATTTGACTACCTTTTGAAACAGCATAACGTAGCCGGCCATATGATAAATGCAGGAGAAGTTGGGGAAAAAGAAGCCATCTACCTGGCCTTCTCACCCGTGCATCCGCGAAGCAGTGAGTACAGCAAGATGTTTGATGAAGGCGTCCAGGCTCTAAAGACAAGCGGCGAGCTGAAAAAAATACTCGACAAGTACGGCGTGCAACCTTGGTCACCCTAGCCCTAATTGAACGCTCACCGGATCTCATCCACCATTGACTGCATCTGCGCTCTGACCTGATCCGCCAGAGCCCCCACAACCTCTTTTCGCTCGGCCTCACTCATCTCATCTACATTCAGGTCAGGCAACGGAAAAAGTGCCATCTTTATTTTTAACGTCTCAATCGGCTTCATCCATATGGGAAGGTTAATCGAACGCGCATGGCTCATGGGCTTCGCCAATAACGGTGGTAACAGCCCCAATGTACGATCAAGCAGAGCATCAGGCACAGGCAGCGGTTTACCCCACGCTTCGCCTCCGGCATGTGCAATGATCAGGATTGGGCATCGGCTACGAAGCGCAATCTCAACAAACCTAGGGCTCTTAAAGGGCATCACATCCAGGCCATTACCAAAATTACAGTGATCCCCTTCCGGCATTAAACAGAGATCATTATACTCACCCGAGTTAAACAGCTCGACAAACTCATCAAAACCAACGGCATGAGGGACTTGAGTAATAAAACGCACAAGGCGCTTCATCATAGGCATTTGATAGAAAAGCCGATGCGTAATCGCAACGGGTACTCGATCCCCTCCACCTGCCTTATTAAAATAGTGACACATGGCTAATGTATAGACCACCGGTCCTAATGCAGGTCCATGACTCTGAGCACATACCAGCTGCTTATGCTGCGAAACAATCTCAGCAAGCTCTGGACTCGACTCAACCTCTAGATTCTTAACCAACAGATTAAGAATACGGTCTGCAATGGGTAGAAAATCCTTATAGGAGCGCGTCACCCCCTCTTTCTCAACCATACCGGAGGCAACACCTGAGAAAACACGATAGAGGTCATCTGCAATATCGGTTGCGCGCCTACCTCTCGCTGCAACCGTTGAACGCAGACGCTTAACAAACGCTGACGCTGTCATAACCACACCCTTCTATACCTTCTATACCTTCTATAACACGGGGGTCATCGGCTTAATGAACGCATACCTTCTTCAAGGCCTTGAAGGGTCAGCGGGAACATCTGATGCTCGACAATCTCTTTTATCCAGACCGTCGATGTCGTATATTGCCAATTTTCCTGAGACTCGGGGTTTAGCCAGATCACCTTCCGAAAGTGATCCATCACGCGTCTAAGCCACACTTCACCCGGCTCATCGTTCCAGTGCTCTACGCTCCCACCCGCATGGCTCACCTCATAGGGCGACATCGCCGCATCCCCAACGATGATTACTTTATAATCTGGACCGTAGGTATTGAGCAGATCGAATGTTTTTAACTGCTCACCCATTCGTCTAACATTATTTTTCCAAACCGCTTCATAGAGGCAGTTATGGAAGTAGAAATACTCCATATGTTTAAACTCATTTCGCGCTGCCGAAAAGAGCTCTTCACAGGTTCGGATGAATGGATCCATTGAGCCACCCACATCAAAAAAGAGCAGTACTTTAACACTGTTGTGCTGCTCCGGTACCATCTTAAGATCCAACCAGCCACCTTTTTTTGCCGTTGAACGAATGGTATCGTCGATATCCAGGTGGTCTGCAGGACCGCTGCGAGTCATCTTTCTTAAGCGCTTCAACGCCACTTTGATGTTGCGGGTACCCAGCTCAATCGAATCATCGAGATTGGCAAACGCCCTTTTCTCCCACACTTTTGCTGCACGTTTATGACGTGAAGGGCCCCCAATGCGAACGCCCGACGGGTTATAACCGTATGCACCAAAAGGCGAAGTCCCGCCTGTGCCAATCCACTTATTCCCACCTTGATGGCGCTTTTTCTGCTCCTCCAGTCGTTTTCGAAACTCATCCATCAGCTTCTCAAAGTCATGCGCTTCCATCTGTTCCATCTGCTCTTTGGTGAGCATCTTTTCCAACTCTTTGCGCAACCACTCATCTGGAATCATCTGTTCAAAAAGCGATTCACTGTTGGCTTCGATCCCTTCAAAATAGGCCGCAAACGCTTGATCAAATTTATCGTAAAATTTCTCATCTTTTACCAGACAAGCGCGCGCAAGAAAATAGAACTGCTCTTGATCCGCAAACGCCAGCTTACTGCGCAACGCTTTTAGCAAATCCAAAAACTCACGGATCGTAACAGGCACCTGAAACTCACGCAACGTGTAGAAAAAATTGATCAGCATCGCTTACACCCCCTGTCTTCAGCCCCTATCCAGCCTCACTTAACGGCCAGCGCGACGATGCATAAAAGCCAGTCGTTCTAACAGCTGTACATCTTGCTCATTTTTTACCAGCGCGCCATAGAGCGGGGGCACAGCATTCTGGTTATTTTTATTTCTTAAAACATCCTCAGGAATGTCATCTGACATCAACAACTTCAACCAGTCCAAGAGCTCTGACGTGGATGGCCTCTTTTTTAACCCAGCAATATCGCGCAACTCAAAAAAGAGCTGGAGTGCCTCTTGAACCAACTCATCACGAAGCCCTGGAAAGTGGACATCCACAATCCGTTTCATGGTCTCTTTATCTGGAAAACTGATAAAATGAAAAAAGCAGCGACGCAAAAATGCATCAGGGAGCTCTTTTTCGTTATTGCTGGTGATAATAATGATAGGACGGTGGATCGCTTTAACTTGCTCCTGTGTCTCATAGACATGGAACTCCATCTTATCCAGCTCTTGTAATAGATCGTTTGGAAATTCAATGTCGGCCTTATCAATCTCATCGATCAACAGTACCGCACGCTGTTCTGATTCGAAGGCCTCCCACAGCTTACCTTTATTAATATAGTGACGAATATCCGCAACACGCTCTTCACCCAACTGCGAGTCACGCAGGCGTGAAACAGCATCATATTCATAGAGCCCCTGATGCGCTTTAGTGGTGGACTTAATATGCCATTGAAAAAGAGGCAACCCCAAGCCTTTAGCAACCTGCTCTGCCAGCAGGGTTTTGCCCGTGCCTGGTTCACCTTTAATGAGAAGTGGGCGCTCCAAATGTATAGCCGCATTTACAGCCAACTTTAGATCTTCGGTTGCGACATAATCGATAGTACCATCAAATTGCATAAGCTCACCTTATCTTGCCTGACCAACTCACCAAGGAATAGATGAGAAATATATAGGTCATAAGTGAATGTTTTAACTGTGTATTCTTTCCGCTGCCCTAACTTAACAGAAAGACCAAGGCTTGGCGAATCTACTGGGACGCCAGTATACTCTGGGCCTCTATGCAATGAAAGCAAAATGAACGTAAATGAACACCCACCCTCTCTACTTATTTTAGATCGTCATCGTCATCGTCTTCCATTCCCTCAAAATCAAGATCATCTTCATCGTCTTCATCTTCATCACTTCCTATTCCCTCAAAACCAAGGTCATCATCATCGTCGTCGTCATCAATACCGATATCCAGATCAAGCGCACTCTCTAAGGCTTCATTAACCTCCTCCTCTTCCTCCTCCTCTGTTTCTCCTTTTTCGAATGCCTCACCGCCTATCCCCTCATCCAATTCATCGTCATCATCGTCATCGTCATCGCCTAACGCCACCTTGTTAAATATTTTCCGTCTTTTTTCAGCGGCTTCAGCGATCTGCTGTTCAGCCTCACGGTCTTCAGCTGTACGCTTTTTGATAAACTTCCGATAGATAAAGAAAATACCACCAAAAAAGATCACATTCGCAAGCGCCAACGCCCCTATAATCATAAGATTCTCATCAATGGCGCCCTCTTCTGGTATCGGCTCGCCCTCCTCCTCAGGCGGGGCTTCACTCGATGCTTCTGGCTCTGGCTCTGGCTCTGGCTCTGGTTCAGAGTGTTCTTCTGGCTCCGGCTCTGGTTCTATTTCGGGTTCCAGTGCCTCTTGCGCCTCCTTGTCACTCATCTCTACAACAGGCAACCCCTCATAAACAATCTCAACCGGTTCTTGAAGCACATTAACCGACCTTCCTGTTTGCGTTACCCCATCCACCCTTACTTTTGCTATATAAGTACCATTTCCTTGGTCCGGTAACACATCCACACGCCAAGTACCAAACGGCGTCGGTTCCGCCTTCAGATTAGTTCGCTTGCCCGTAGGATCAACAATCGCAACACGAATATTGGTTTCATCTTTTTTTAATACACCAGGAATCGGAACCAAATTTAGAAAATACTGAGAGTGCCCCTCATATTGCTGCGAGGGCTCGTCCACAACAAGCACCTCAACCGCCCCTTTAAGCACATTCAACCGATGCAACTTTTGCCGTTTAAACGTTTTACCATCCACCGTAATAAGAAACTCATGCTCACCCGGCAGCAACGTTTTACTCAATTTAGCCTTATAGATACCATCAGTGGGCGTCTTAATTTTGCTGTTATTATAACTGGTCAGCATACCCTCCCAGACACGGTTACCCTCTTTAAACGACTGGCTAAAACTGATATCCAGCAGTGAAAGAAACTCAGCACGTTTGATAATATGCTCCTCCTCAGCCAGAGCAATATCAATATTTAAAACCTCCTCTTTTAAAACATTATTAGGAAAACCATCCACTTTTAATCGCAAATCACTGACAATAGTGACACGATTATCCGCATCAAACGCCGCCTCGAG
>JAYPBG010000006.1:24763-26691 GCA_038124075.1 Gammaproteobacteria bacterium | reverse complement strand
ATCGATGAAGCTTGGCAGGATCCAGTGGTGGGCGGCATCGATAATAAGGGCACCCTCTGCTCTCTCTTGCGGTAGGGCGTGATCTCCGTTGGGGGTTGGTGTGATGGCAACAATACGGCCATCTTTAACTTCAAGCGTAGCAGGGGTGAGCTGATCTGGATTGAGATCCGGTGATAGAACCTTACCATTTATAAAGAAGATGTGAGGACTGTCTGCTGTTGCTGTACGGTTTTGGGCCATGATGCGTGTTCCCCTATAACGATCAACTGCTGCTTTTTGGGTGACTGGCAGCCATGGAAAGAATGGCCATTCTGACGGCAATGCCGTAATGAACTTGATCTAAAATAACCGACTGTGGGCCGTCGGCGACTTCGGTCGAGATCTCAACGCCACGGTTTATGGGGCCTGGGTGCATGACAAGCGCATCGGGTTTGGCGAGCGCCAGCGTCTCTTCATTGAGCCCATAGAGGTGAGCGTATTCATGCTCACTGGGGAGTAATGAGGAGGCCATGCGCTCTTTCTGCAGTCGCAGCATAATCACCACATCAGCGCCTTCAATCCCCTGTTTCATGTTGTGGAAGTGGGTAGTGCCTGGTGTGGGGGGGCACTTAGGGAGGAGGGTTTGTGGTGCGATGATGCGAATATCCTTTGTACCTAAGGTGGTTAAGGCGTGAATTTGAGAGCGGGCGACGCGTGAGTGCAAAATATCCCCAACTATGGCGACGCTGAGTCCTTCAAAGCTCTGTTTGTGTTGCCGAATGGTGTACATGTCCAGCATGGCTTGGGTGGGGTGTGCATGCCAGCCATCGCCTGCATTGATGACGGAGATGTTGGGGGCGACGTGTGAGGCGATGAAGTGTGCGGCGCCGCTCTGACCGTGGCGGACAATAAACATGTCGGCACCCATGGACTCCAAGTTGCGCAGCATATCCAGCAGTGACTCGCCTTTTGTGGTTGCAGAGGTGCTGATGTTGATATTAAGCACATCGGCGGAGAGCCGTTTGGCCGCCAGCTCAAAGGTGGTGCGCGTTCGAGTGCTGGGCTCAAAAAAAAGATTCATGACGGTCTTGCCTCGGAGGAGGGGGACCTTTTTTACAGCGCGTGATCCAACGGCCAGAAAGGAGTCTGAGTGGGATAAGATCTGCTCCAGTGTGCTTCGGTCCAGGCCGTCCGTTGTTAAGAAGTGGTGCAGTGTGCCGTCAACCATCTGGCTCGGCGAGGCGGTAACCAGTGAGGTGGCGGGTGATGTGACGTGTGAGGTCACAGGTGTTGTTGCGCTGTCTTTGGGCTCTGTTTTCATGGAGGTAATATTAGAGTTCTTTCAGCTCAATGTGAAGGGGGTCGGGGCCTCTTAATTTCAGTCGTTGCTCTGCCGTCAGCGTCTGTTTGGTACCCACAATATCAGCTTGGATCGGCAGCTCTCGTGCATTTAAATCGATCAGGGTGGCCAGTATCACCGATTTGGGTCGGCCATAGTCAAAGAGCTCATTGAGCGCGGCCCTTACCGTACGGCCTGACATGAGCACGTCATCGACCAAAATGATGTTTCTGTTTTCAATGTCGAAAGGGAGTTCAGAGGGTTTGACGGTGGGGTTTAGGCCGTTGCGTGAGAAGTCGTCTCGGTAAAAAGAGATATCCAGTGCGCCTAGGGGGGTGGGGCATGCGAGTCGTTGATGCAGCTGCTCAGCTATCCAGACGCCGCCGGTGTGAATGCCCACCATGCAGTAATCATCGATGGACCGCGCTTTTAGATAGCGCTGGGTCTCTGTGGTCATCTGTGTCAAAAAGGCCTCAATGGCGGCTTGATTGTGGATGATCATCCCTTTTAACTCCTAGCGTCCAGTGTGTTGGCGGATCTTCGCTTTGCCTATTTTCTTTGTCTAACCTTAGCGGTTTCAGTTTTCAAGAATGTAACCAGTTTTCAAGAA
>JAYPBG010000006.1:23850-24753 GCA_038124075.1 Gammaproteobacteria bacterium | reverse complement strand
GGCCTGTATGGCCCGTCAGTTCTGCCAGTTCGCGTGCTTTTTGTGTTGAGAGTCGCTCATCCATTAGGAACGTATCCCGTTGATACCGTGCGGCCATACGCCTAGAAAACTTCTTTGCTCTTGGGCTCATCTCGCTTTCACTGCCATCCATGTTGAGCGGGTTGCCAACAACAAGGGCGTCCGGTTGCCACTCTGCGACCAGCGCATCGAGTGCAGGCCAATCGGGTATCCCGTCTCGTGCTTTGATGATGGTGAGCGGGGAGGCTGTACCTGTTAAAGGTTGGCCGGTTGCAATACCAATTTTTGTTGTGCCGAAATCAAATCCTAGCAGCTGTTTGTATGATGTGCAGGCTCTATTGTTGGGGTTAGGCATGGTTGTTGGGTTTAAGTGTGGTTGCTGGGTTATGCGTGTGTTTGTTATTAGGCATGGCCGACGTGGGTGGAGAGCAGGTTAAGGTCAACACCCATCTGGAGTGCAGCCCGCTGCCATCGTTGCTCAGTGGGGCAGTTGAAGATCACGTCGTTGTCAGCAGGGGTGGATAGCCATGCGTTGGCGCCCATCTCATGCTCGAGTTGGCCTGCATTCCAGCCAGCATAGCCTAGGGCAATAAGAAAGCGATCGGGGCCCTCCCCAAAGGCGATGGCTTCTAAAATATCCCGTGATGTGGTGAGGGAGATCTCATCGGTTATCTGAGTGGTGCCTTCCCACTGTGAGTGGTCTCGGTGCAATACAAAGCCCCGCTCAGCCTGTACAGGTCCGCCGGAATAGACGGGGGTCGCCATATGCTGGCATCCTAGGGGCTTAACGCCGATATGCTCCAGAATGTCGCCGACGGTCAGGGTTAAAGGTTTGTTGACGGTAATGCCCATGGCCCCTTCAGCGCTGTGCTCACAGATGTAGGT
>JAYPBG010000006.1:0-23840 GCA_038124075.1 Gammaproteobacteria bacterium | reverse complement strand
TGAGCGAAGTTGGGATCATCCAACTGTGGCATCGCGATCAGGAATTGGTGGCTCAAATCGGTGGTTATTTCGTTTAGCATTCTTCAAGTATTAAACTAATTGTACTTCGATGCAACCTCTTTGTTCATGCTTAAGGTCATGCTTAAGGTCGTGCTTAAGAGCTGGAGAGATAGTGACCTTTCTCAAAGCGCCAGGTGCGGATGATTTCGAGGATATCGGTATCTTTGCGTATCTCATCAGGAAAAGGCTCAAATGGCGCGGCAAGGCGAACCACCTTGATGGCGGCGTCATCTAGCCGCTTATAGCCCGATGATTTTAAGACTTTTATTGAGTGAATGGTCCCGTTCGAATTGACCGATACAAGCAGCCGTAAGTCGCCAAAGAGGTTCTGAATGTTCAACTTTGGGTAGTTGATGTTGCCTAAGGTTTCGATCTTGGTTCTCCAGGCATCCAGGTATTCGGCATCTCTGGCGGCTTTGGTGGAGACGGCGGTCAGCTGGCGTTTACGGGGGCGTTTTGCGAAGCTTTGGCGCTTTTCACGCAGTTGTGCCTCTAGACTGGCAATCTCCAAGCTGCGTAAGAGCATCTGTTCAGTATGCAGTGCTTGTTTCTCCTCTTCGGAGTGCTCTTTGCTCTCTTCGGGTTTCTGCTCAGTGGATGGCGCCTGTGAGGTGATGATTTTTGTGACTTCGGGGGTGACGTTGGTTGGGGTGACGCTTGTGACGGGCTGGACTTCTCGGATCACATTGTCGCTGAAATCGGCCAGCTCTGTGGTGGAGAGCATCGCTTTTTCATCGAGATCACCGCTTCCTTGCTGGTTGGCTTGGGCAAGAAAGTCGGCTTCTTCAGGGGCTTCTTCACTGCTGTGCTGTGCAAGAGTAATTTCGAGGCTCTGCTGAATGGGCGCCTGTTCACTGCGCCCAAAGCCAACGCCAAATAGAATGGCTAGGTGCACCATGGTTGCGAGAAAGAGTGTGAAAAATAAACGATCCGCTTCGGATGCTCTCTTTTCCGTGAACATGCCCTATTTGTTGTCCCAGTTAATGCAGTTGTTGTTCTATTGCGTCCATCAGTGTGGCACTGATGGTGATACCGTTGTGTGTGTCTAGCTCCCGAATGCAGGTGGGGCTGGTGATGTTGATCTCCGTTAAGTAGTCTCCAATGACATCAATGCCGACAAAGATCAGGCCTTTCTCTCTAAGAGTAGGTGCGAGTTGGTCGCAAATCCACCGGTCACGCTCCGATAATGGCTGACTTTTACCAACACCGCCTGCCGCTAAGTTGCCGCGCACCTCCCCCTCTTTGGGTATGCGGGCAAGTGCATAATCGATCGGCTCACCATTGACCAATAAAATACGCTTGTCCCCTTGAGTGATCTCGGGTATGTAGCGCTGAGCCATAATCGGCGTGCCCCCTTGGTTTCCTCCTGCTCGCTCGGCTTGTTGTGTGAGCATGCTTAACATGACGTTGAGGTTGGGGTCGTCTGGAGAGACTTTAAAAATGCCGCTGCCGCCCATGCCATCCAGTGGTTTCAAAATGAGTGTGCCATGTTCTGCACGAAAGCGCTCAATCTCTGCCTGGCTGCTGGTGACCAGTGTGGGTGCGCAGCAGTGAGGGAATTGGGCGATAAAGAGCTTCTCATTAAAATCGCGTAAGCTTTGTGGCCGGTTAAAGACCTGGGCACCTTGCTGCTGTGCGAGCTCTAAAATGTGTGTGGTATAGATGTAATTCATATCGAAAGGGGGGTCTTTTCGCATGAGGATCACGTCAAGTTCGCCAAGCGCTAAGGTGTGGGGCGAGGCCAGTTGATAGTAGGGCTGATCGGTGCAGTGCGAGGCGTCTGTGGTCTGCTCGGGTAATGTCACATCGATGGGGGTCGCCTTCCCATAGGCTTTACCCTCTTGGATGAATAGGTTGTGCTGTTCAAAATAGCTGCACGTCCAGCCTCTTTTGGAGGCTTCTGCTAGCATGGCGAGTGTGCTGTCTTTATGTGGGTTCACGTGTTCAATGGGGTCCATGATGACCCCCAGTGCTATCGTTTTCTCAGTGTTCTGCGTCACTCTTAGTATTCCTCTCAGTGTTCCTCTCAGTGTTTCTCTCAGTGCTTCTCGTCTTGTTTGCCATCTATTTTGGCCATCTAAATAGGGGCAGACGTGAAAGTTAGGCAAAATTTACTTGCTGATATGGTACACAATCTATACTGATCTATATGAGTGTAATAAATATGTGGGCAAGTATTAAGGTCGTATGATAAATAGAGTCCGTTGCCTAATGTTAAAAAATGCACTGTATTGTACACAAATATTTCTTCTTTCGTAGGAAAGGTTTAAAGTACTCAAGAGAGGGCCATAGACGGTATGATGGCTGTTTGGGATGCTGAGGCAACACTGGGAAGCGATTTTTGGTGAGCGATTTTTAATGAGCGATGGTTAGTGAGCGAGTTAATGGAAGAGATTTTCGAAAATTTGAAAGTGATGGTCATCGACGACAGCAAGACCATTCGTCGAACGGCTGAAACGCTGTTAAAGAAAGTGGGTTGCACCGTTGTGACGGCAATCGATGGGTTTGATGCTTTGGCGAAGATTGCGGATACCCATCCTGACATTATTTTTGTCGACATCATGATGCCCAGGTTGGATGGGTATCAGACATGTGCGTTGATCAAAAACAACAGTGCCTTTAAAACAACACCCGTTATCATGCTTTCCAGCAAAGATGGCTTGTTTGATAGAGCGAAGGGGCGTATTGTTGGTTCAGATCAATACCTCACTAAGCCTTTCAGTAAGGAAGAGTTGCTGGGTGCGATTCGAGGGCATGTTGGTGGCAGTGATGACCAGACCGATGCAGGATCCTCATAATACAGCGGCCTGTTTTTTCACAGATGACACCGCTGTACATTTGGGTTATTAAGTTAATGGCTATGGGCTAATGTATTAGTAAGCTAACGGATAAGCAAAAGGCTAATAAAAGGCTAATAAAAGCCTAACAAATAGAGGGAGGGGTTATGCCTCGCGTATTGATTGTCGATGACTCGCCAACTGAGACATACAAGTTTAAAGTCATGTTGGAGAAGAATGGCTTCGAAGTGCTTGAAGCGGGCAATGGGGCTGACGGTGTTGCCAAGGCCCGGCAGGAGCAGCCGGATGTTGTCTTGATGGATGTTGTGATGCCTGGTTTAAATGGCTTTCAA
Source organism: Gammaproteobacteria bacterium (assembly GCA_038124075.1). GTDB lineage: Bacteria > Pseudomonadota > Gammaproteobacteria > Pseudomonadales > JAYPBG01 > JAYPBG01. The sequence goes on along the minus strand of JAYPBG010000006.1, from coordinate 20,650 downwards.
GCGACACGACAACTGACCAAAGGGGCGGATACGGCTCATATCCCTTGAATAGTACTCAAAACGTACAATAGATAAGCACAAACAAGTACAAATAGACACACACAAACAAGTACAAATAGACACACACAAACAAGCACAAATAGACACAAACAAATAGACACACACACGTGGCAACACATAGATGGCAAAATAGATGGCAAAACAGTCACAGGCGTATATAAAGTTGGCAGAGCTTGCGGCACGCAGTAAAAAACATGCACGAGGGCTGCCCGAGCAAGATGAGGTGAATGCGCTCTGGTCGGGGGTCGGCTTCTTGCTCGGTGGACAGCGTTTTGTGAGCCCCATTCCAGAAATTGCTGAAATTATCCCTACGCCAAAATATACACAAGTCCCTGGGGTACAGCATTGGGTGCGCGGTGTCGCCAATGTGCGTGGGCGCCTGCTCCCGATCATGGATCTGGGTGTTTTTGTCTTTAATAAAAGATCGCGTCAACAAGCACGAAGAAAACGAGTCCTGATTGTAGATCGTGGTGATCTCTACAGTGGCATTCTTGTTGATGAGGTCTTTGGTATGCAGCATTTTGAGTTAAGTGATTACAGCAAAACGGTCACAGAGGGTATCGCGCCTTCTGTAGCGCCTTACTTAGGTGGGCAATATATAAAAGAGGGTGAGTGCTGGCCTGTCTTTAGTCCGTTTAAATTGGCTGTTGATCCGAGATTTTTGAAAGCAGCCTCTTAAGGGCTGTTTAACCTGAACGTTTTAAAGGGCTAGGAGCCAGATTATGAGTTCGCAAACATCTGAGCGTACGTTAGGTGCGATTAAAGTCGGCCGGGTACAAATATTTCTTGCTTTAATGATCATTTCATTGGTGATCACCGCGTTTGCTTTTGGGCAAATTATTAAGCTGATTAATATGGAACGCGAGTACTGGGCCAGTACGTCAGAGCTGCAGGTGCTCTCTCAGTCGGTTGCAAAAAACGCCTCGGAAGCGGCTCAAGGTACAGCGCCGGCTTTTACTCTGCTTCAAGAGGTGCGCTCTCAGTATGAGAAGGTATGGGGGCGTATTCAACTGGGTGCTGAAGGCAGTGCAATGGGGGTTGATACGGTTTTTAGACGAAGTGCCGCTAATGAAATTGATGAGCTTGAAAAGCTGTGGACCGGTTTGAGCAGCAATGCGGATAAAATCCTAGCAGGCCAAACAAAAGTGCTTGATCTGCACGATGTCGCAAGAAACGTAGGTGAGGTGGTCGCGTCACTGCAGGAAGAGTACGAGATCGTTGTACAGATTATGATTGAGCAGCGTGCATCGTCGGCACAGGTGGCGATTGCAGAGCGGCAGATCTTCTTAGCCGAGAGGATTATTGGAAACATCAACAAGATCTTAGAGGGGACTGAAAAGTCGGTCGTGGCTGCGGACACGTTTGGTCGAGATGCCAACCGCTTTGGGCGTGTGCTGGCGGCGATGCTGGAAGGGGATGCGGCCATTAATGTGAGGAAGATCCAGAGTCTTGAAGCATACGATACCTTACTTTCTATTGCTGATCAGTTTCTTGAGGTCAGCGAAAGTGTTGATGAGATCTTAGAGATTTCACCGGAGCTCTTCCAGGTGCGAGAAGCGGCCAATGCCATCTTTAAAGAGTCGACTACGCTGCTCTATAAGCTCCAGAGCTTAGAGAGAGCGTTTAAGCTGATTGGTGATGAAACATTGCCCCTCATTACCAGTATTGGTGCATTCATCGCATCGGTTATTTTCTTGATCTTAATGCTGGCCGAGTTTAAGAAGCAGATCAAAACCCGGTTGGACAGTGAGGCGCGCATGCGCTTGCTGGAAGAGCAGCAGAACCAAAAGAACCAAAATGCAATACTGCGTCTGCTCGATGAGTTGAGTGACCTGGCAGACGGCGACTTAACCATACATACAACGGTCAGTGAAGATTTTACCGGTGCCATTGCGGATTCCATCAACTTTACCATTGACCAGCTGCGCACCTTGGTATCAACGATCAATGAAACCGCTGTGCAGGTGTCCTCTGCGGCCCAGGAGACACAGGCGACTGCCGTGCATCTGGCCGAAGCCTCGGATCATCAGGCGCAGGAGATTACCGGTGCTTCGGCTGCGGTCAATGAGATGGCGGTATCGATCGATCAGGTCTCCGCAAACGCGGCTGAATCCTCTGCGGTTGCAGAGCGGTCGGTGACGATCGCGAAGAAGGGGGCGGATGTCGTAAAAGCGACCATTGGGGGTATGTCTACCATTCGTGAACAGATACAGGAGACATCGAAGCGGATAAAGCGTTTGGGTGAGTCATCGCAAGAGATTGGGGACATCGTATCCTTGATCACTGACATAGCCGATCAAACCAACATTCTTGCACTGAACGCGGCGATACAGGCCTCTATGGCGGGAGACGCAGGGCGAGGTTTTGCGGTGGTTGCGGATGAGGTTCAAAGGCTTGCAGAGCGTGCTTCTGCAGCAACCAAGCAGATTGAGGGGCTTGTTAAAACCATTCAAACCGATACCAGTGAGGCCGTCATCTCTATGGAGCATACCACCGCTGAGGTGGTGAGGGGCGCACGGTTGGCTCAAGATGGGGGTGTAGCACTGGAGGAGATCGAGACGGTATCCACCAATTTGGCAGATCTGATCCAGAACATCTCCAATGCTGCGAAGCAGCAGGCCTCTTCAGCCGGTCAAATATCCAATACGATGAACGTTATCCAGGAGATTACGTCGCAAACATCGGCAGGGACATCGGCGACGGCCAACTCGACTGGTAACTTAGCGCACTTAGCCGTACAGATGCGTAACTCAGTTGCTGGCTTTAAGCTGCCTGACCCTAAGGCTGTTAAGGCCAAATCGAATGCTAAATAGTGTTCAACTTTAACTTTAACTTTTGCTTTCTCCTTAACCTCAACCAACGAGAAGATTGGGAACAGTTATGGCCACTGATCAAGACTATGTTGCCCTGGGTTGGGTTAAGGGTGAGATTGGTGTAACACTAAAACAGGCTCAACAAGCGCTGGAAGTGCATGAGGCTTCTCAAGTAGATCCGGTTCAGATGCGCGACTGCCTTACCTGCCTCCATCAGGTACATGGCTCCTTAAAGGTCCTTGGGTTTAAGGGAGCGGTACTGCTGGCTGAAGAGATGGAGAGGCTGGCACAGGTGCTTCTGTCTAAACAGGTGCCTGATTATCATGCAGCACTGAGTGCTCTGATGCAGGCTATTATACAGCTGCCCGCCTATTTAGAGCGCATTCAATCCAGTAGACGCGACCTGCCGGTTATTGTGATGCCACTGCTGAATGAGATCCGTCGGGCTCGGGGGGCCACGCAGCTTACGGAGCGCGCGCTGTTTTTACCCGATATTGAGGAACAGATGCGGCCAACAGAGGCGGTGGGTGCTGAGGATGAGCCTGCGGATGCCGATTCAGACCTTCTTCAACTTCTGAAAAAGATGCGCCAGCTCTATCAGTTTGCGCTGGCAGGTATTGTGCGAAATGAAGAGCTCGTAAAAAACCTTCAGTACATGTTTAAAGTGATGACCCGCCTGGAAAAGCTTTCAGAAAAAAAGCCTCCTCAGTGTCTGTGGTGGGTGTCGGCTGCTTTAATTGAAGGTATTTTAAAAAGGGGTATTAAGTTATCACCCGCGATTAAAGAGGTGTTGGGGCAGCTGGATAAGCGTGTGTACGATCTGGTTGATGAACCCTCTTCTGTATCGCAGCGTGAGGCGGTGAGCACTCTCTTTAAAAGCATCTTGTTTTTAATCGCCAACTGTACTGTGGATACGCCCCGAATTACGCAGGTGCGTCAGCACTATAAGCTTGATGAGGCACTGCCCTCCAAAGAGGTGATCGAGCATGAGCGAGGGATGTTGGATGCCCCCAATCTCCATACACATGCTGTCAGCTCTGCCGTCTGTGCGCTGATTGATGAGTTGAGTCCGGTAAAAGAGTTATTGGACCATTTTGTTAAAACGCCTGCCTTGGGTGTTGAGGCGCTGTCGCCACTGTCCCCCATATTGAAACGTGTTGCCGACAGCTTGCGCCTGATGGCGTTGAATGAGCCGTCATTATGGATTGCGGAACAGATACGCGCTTTAGATGCGATGATTCAAAGCGGTGAGCGCCCGGTTGGGCGTGAGTTGATGGATTTGGCGGGTGGGCTGCTCGACCTTGAGGCCAGCCTCGTCAGTGTGGCAGAGTCTGCGGGTGGAGAGGAGGCGCTGATTCACGAAGAGAGAGAGCGAGTGAGCTTTACCACCGTGGATAGGGCGCGGCTTACGGTTCTGCATGAAGCGTGTTCAGAGCTTGAGGCCGCCAAAACGGCGGTGATGGAGTTTATTGATTCGCAATGGGAGTCGATACATCTTCGTGATACGCCCAGCCGGTTGGCGAGTGTGATGGGTGCATTGAACATGCTTGAGCTGACATTGGCCTCGGGTATTATCGGTTCATGCCGCCGCTATATCACAGAGGGGCTCTTATCAAAGCGTGCGGAGCTTAATGTGCGAGATATGGATACACTGGCAGATGCGATCGCCGGTGTAGAGTATTTTGTAGAGCAGTATATGACCTACCCTGGTGTTCTAGACGATTGCCTAGAGGGTGCTGCAGAGGCAGTGAAACGACTAGGCTATCCTGTTGATGTTGATGTTGATGTTGATGTTGAGCAAGCAGTGCCTGAAACAGGTGAAAAAATAGAAGAAAAAATAGAAGAAAAAATAGAAGAAAGAGTAGAAGAGAAAGTAGAAGAAAGAGTAGAAGAGAAAGTAGAAGAGAAAGTAGAAGAGAAAGTAGAAGAGAAAGTAGAAGCGGAACCTACGGTAGAAGCAGAGAAGAGTGCTGCGGATGATGACGCGCTTGTCGATGACGAAGTGATCGAAATTTTTATTGAAGAGTCGGAGGAAGTGCTTGAAGCGTTAGCCGAACCGTTGGAAAAATGGAGAAGTCACCATGAAGACCGTGCTGCACTGACAGAGGTGCGTCGCGCTTTTCATACGCTTAAAGGCAGTGGCCGCCTAGTAGGGGCGTTGACCGTCGGTGAACTCGCCTGGTCCATTGAAAACCTGCTCAATATGATTATTGATAAGAATACGGTACTGCCCCCGACAACGTTTAAACTGCTGGATGTGGTGATCGAGCAGATCCCAAGTTTGGTTGAGCACTTTAAGCAGCGGACAGAACCCAACATTAAAATAGAACCGATTCAGCACTACGCTGAGTCCCTATCCAAAGGTTCAGTAGTCCGTGACTTTGACGACATGCTTCGCGAGGCTGCTCTGTTAGCGGATCTGAGTGACCCTGAAAACGATCCTAAAAACGAACAGGCGCTCGACAGCAGCGACACGACCACCGAAAACAGCGCGTCCAATACCGAAGACCCTGTGCTTATAGAGATCTTCTCTAATGAGGCTAATACCCACCTTGCGGTGGCCAAACAGTTTTTAGAGCGCTGCGAACCTGAAAAAACCAGCATCACCAACACATTAATGAGAGCTTTGCATACCCTAAAAGGGAGTGCCCATATGGCGGGGGTCAAGGCGATCGCTCGCTTGGCCACCCCGATGGAGCGGTGTGTTAAAGAGCTGCATGCCCATCAGCTGCCTATCTCTGAAGAGGTGCAGCAGCGGCTTGAGGCATGTGTTGAAGCGGTGAGTCACATTGTAGAGCAGTTGCTGTCGGGTCTTCACACCGATGAGGTGACCCGTTTTCCTGAACTGGAAGAGACGCTTGAACAATATGCACAAACGCTGAAGCACACCCTTGAAAGTACCGAAGCGACTCAACAGGCGGGCGGGTTGGATCTGGAGTGTGTTAAGCGGTTTTTAGAAGAGGGTGTCGACTTAATTGTGGATGCCGAAACAGTTCTATGCGCATGGCAGACGAACCCGGTTCTGAATGAAGAGCTGGAGGCGCTGCAGAATGAGCTCTCTTGTTTAGTGGAGAGTGCAGAGCGCGCCTCCTTGTTTGATATCAAGGCACTCTGTGCAGCATTAGGTGACTGCTATAAAGCGATTCAGAGCCATCAGCTGACACCGGATAGCCGTTTTTTCGAGCATGCTCACCAGGGGCATAAACAGTTGATCGCGATTATGGATGCCCTTGCGGCCGGGCAGTGTTACAGCTCACCTGACGCGATCATTCAATGCTTAAAGAGCCTGCTCCATACAGAAGAAGCAGAGCCGCCGAAGACAGAAGAGGTTTTACCACCGCCAGACGCAGTTAAAATGCCTGAGGCGGTGAGTGAACGATTCCTGTTAGATACCGAAAGTGAGGAGTATTCGCAAGAGCTGATTGAAATCTTCTTAGAAGAAGCCGATGAGGTGCTCGAGGAGACGGCAACGTTAATGGAGCAGTGGCTGGCGGACGAACAGGATATGGAGCCCGTTCAGGCCCTGCAGAGAAACTTACACACCTTAAAAGGGGGCGCCAGAATGGCCGAGGTGACGCCGATTGGCAACTTGGCGCACCACCTAGAAACGATATATGAAGGCATTGGCACAGGTGTCTTTCGATACAGCCCAACCTTAGCAAAATTGCTGGCTGCCTGTAATGACCGTCTAACCGATATGGTTCACGATCTACAAGGCTCCGGCGCCTGTGATGTCTCCACTGACCTGTTGCAAGCGTTGAACCGCTATCAAGCATCGCCATCGGAGGACCCCTTTGATGTGGCGGAGGCGCAACCGACGGATCTGCCCGCTGGTGACGTCGCGACCGAACAGGCGACAGAGGGTGATGCCATTGCTCAAGAGCCGGTTGAACCGTTTGTGTCTGCTAAGTCTGTTGAATCAATAGAGGGTGCTGAAACGGCGGAAGCCACCGTTGAGCTGCATAGATTGAGCGCCATGGTTGGCGCTGAGGATGATGGTGAGACGCTCGATTTAGATATGATCGATATTTTCCTGGATGAGGCGGAGGAGCTCAATAGTGCGATTGAGACATCGATCATGGCTTGGATAGACGATTACAGCAACAGGCAGCTCAGCGATGAGATTCAGCGCTACCTCCATACTTTGAAAGGGGGGGCGCGCATTGCCGGTATGAAAACGCTGGGCGATCTTAGTCATCACTTTGAGCACTTTATTATTGAAGCCATTGAAAAAGGCTGGGTCTCATCCGCAGAGTTTTCTGGGCAGCTGATGCAACGCTTTGATGAGTTGGTGCAAGCGGTTGAGCAGGTGAAAGATTTTATTTTGCATCGTCAATCGCCTAAATCAGAGACTCACGCTGAGGCGGAATCGGCACGTACACCGAGTGCTGAGTTGGGTGCTGAGTCGGGTGCTGAATCGAAAGACCTTCAACCACCTGCTCCGCATGAGCCAGATAAGACGCCGCAGATCACGCACCTGGACGACCAGTCTCTGGCCGCAGAGGCGAAGCGTGCTGCTCAAGAGAGTATTAAGGTCTCTTCTGTGCTGCTTGAGAATTTGGTTAATCTTGCGGGTGAGAGCAGTATCACACGGGGACGTGTTGAGCAGGAGGTGAATGACTTTGCTTTTACGTTGGATGAGATGTCCGGCACGATCAATCGCCTGCGCGACCTACTGCGCAGACTGGATTTAGAGACAGAGGCTCAGATACTTTCAGCCTATGAGCAAGAGGGAAAAATGTATGATGCCGACTTTGACCCACTGGAGATGGATCGATACTCTGTATTAAATCAGCTTTCGCGTTCACTGAACGAATCTGCGTCTGACTTGTTGGACCTAAAAAGTACGTTGATGGAGAAGACGCGGGATGCCGAGACGCTGCTGACACAGCAGGGGCGTATTAATACGCAGCTTCAAGAGGGGCTGATGAAGACCCGGATGGTTCCATTCTCAAGAATGACGCCCAGGTTGCGCCGCATTGTGCGTCAGATCAGTTCAGAAGTGGGTAAAGAGGCGGAGCTTGAGGTGGTGAATTCGGAAGGTGAGCTGGACCGTTCGATTCTCGAGCGCATGGTTACGCCTCTCGAGCATATGTTAAGAAATGCGGTGGATCACGGTCTGGAGCTGCCCGAAGAGCGGTTATCAGCGGATAAGCCTCGAAAGGGCCGCATTACGTTGCTGTTTGCGCGAGAAGGGAGTGAGGTTGTTTTACGTCTCTCCGATGATGGCGCCGGCATCGATTATGAAAAAGTACGTGCAAAAGCGATTGAAAAAGGGATGATGACCTCCGATGCCAATCTAACAGAGACTGAGGTGTTGCAGTTTATCTTTAAAGCCGGTTTTAGCACGGCTTCTTCGGTGACGCAGATTTCAGGTCGCGGTGTGGGCCTGGATGTGGTGTATAGCGAAATAAAACAGATGGGCGGTAGCATGAAAATTCACTCTGCCCCCGGTGTGGGTACCCAATTTACGATTCGTTTGCCGTTCACCGTATCGGTGAATCGAGCATTGATGGTGCGTGTGGGCGATGATGCGTATGCCATTCCCTTGACACACATCGAAGGGATTGTGCGTATGGAGCCTGCCGATTTAGAGCGAAAATATAAAACGAAAGAGACGTTTGCTTATGCCGGTCAAGACTATCAAGTGCAATATTTGGGTTACCATGTGCATGGTATGGCCGCCCCCCACCTCTCTGGGCTCAAACGTGCACTGCCTGTGATGCTGGTGCGGGGTGGGGAGCAGTCGATTGCGCTGCAGGTGGATGCTCTGATCGGTTCGCGTGAGATTGTGGTCAAGAGTGTCGGGCCTCAGCTTAGCTCTGTCAGTGGTATATCGGGTGCGACTATTTTAGGTGACGGCAGTGTTGTGATTATCTTAGATCTGCTGGCACTCATACGAGCGGCGCGCGCTGAAGAGGATGCGCAGGTTGAACCGAGTAGGGTTGAGCAAGAGGTGGCTTCTGTTGGTGTGGCACCGACGCGCACAACGCCGTTGGTGATGGTGGTGGATGACTCTGTGACGGTGCGCAAAGTGACGTCACGTTTGCTTGAGCGGCATGGCATGGATGTGATTACTGCAAAAGATGGTGTGGATGCGATGACGCAGCTGCATGAGACCAAGCCGGATATTATGCTGCTTGATATTGAGATGCCCAGAATGGATGGGTTTGAGGTGGCTACACAGGTGCGGCATGATGAGCGCCTTAAAGATTTAGCCATTGTCATGATCACATCAAGGGGCGGCGAGAAACATAAAAATCGAGCGTTTGAAATCGGCGTTAACCGATATATGGGTAAACCGTTCCAAGAGAAGGCGCTGATTGAGTGCATAGAGGCATTGATGCCCCCTGAGATGGCCGCATTGATTATCTCGCAGTAGCGTTGACATGAAAAGGTAGAAAGCAAAAAAATGGCAGGCAAAAAAATGGAGAATGAAAAGGTGATGGGTGAAAAGGTGATGGGTGAAAGAACCGTCCCAGTACCCAGTGAAGTGCCCAGTTTGATGATACCCATCGCCTCAAAAATGATGCTGCTTCCGAATGTCTCAATCGCGGAAATTGTGTTGCATATGGCGTTGGAGACAACCTCAGAAGGTCCAGAGTGGTTGTTGGGCTATGTGCAGTGGCGTGGGTTACAGGTACCGCTGCTCTCTCTGTCGGTGATCAATGGGGGGGCGCCCGAGCAGGTTGAATCCGGCGGTCGAGCGGCCATTGTGAACGGCATGCGCGGTGATCTTCAGCTCCCGTTTTATGGTTTGGTGGTGGAGGGGCTGCCAAAGCTGGTGAGGGTGTTGCCCAATAGTCTGCGTAAAGATCGCCATGAAAATTTGGCGCCGGGGGAGTATTGCGAAGCCACAATTGCCAGTCAAACGGTGATGATTCCCCATCTGGATCGTATTGAAGGGATGCTGCTCGCCTATCTTAATGAGCGTATTTAAAGGCGTGTGCGCCTACATCGCCTCCTAGACATCGCCTCCTAAACATCACCCCACTGTGCTTGCAGCAGTGCCAAGAACGCGAGCGGTGCTGTTTCTGCTCGTAAAATTCGTTTGCCCAACTGTATCGGCTTGAAGCCCTGTTCAAGGGCGCTGCTTACTTCGTTTTCAGAAAATCCACCCTCAGGCCCTGTGGTCAGTGTGACCGATGTGGGGGGGTGAGGGCGGTGGGTCAGCACGGTTTTGATCGGTTGAGTGTCCGTGTGCGGATGAAGGATAATATTCAGGCTCTCTTGGTTGTTGTCCTCTTCGTTGTCCTCTTCGTTGTCCTCTTCGTTGTCCTCTTCGTTGTCCTCTTTGTTGTTACTCTGTTGCGCGAGCCATTGGGGCAGATCGAGGGTGGGGTGCAGCATGGGTAAGTGGCTGCGCCCCGACTGTTCGCAGGCTGAGACCATAACAGCGCGCCAATGGGCTTCGCGTTTTGCAAGGTGGGTGCGGCTCTGTTTTATGCTGACATGCTCCGTGAGCAGCGGTGTAATGGCGGTAACGCCCAGCTCGACTGCTTTCTGTAGGGCAAAATCAAAACGTTCACTGCGAAACAGCGCTATGCCCAGGTGCGTGTTGAGAGGGGACTCGGGCAGGGGTGGGAGGGATTCTATGAGGTTGACGTGCGTCTCTTTTTTCTTAATGGCGCTGATCTCGCCGAGCCACTCGTGCCCCTTACCGTCAAAAAACTGTAGGTGGTCCCCCACTTTTTTGCGCAGTACGTTGATCGCGTGGTGCGCCGGTTTTCCATCAAGCCGTAGGCTTTGGTCCGGTTGCCAAGCACTCATCTCTTGATCTATGTAGAGGCGGGTTTGCCCTTTAGAGCTTGGCACAGAGCGCTCCTTATGTGTCGTGTGTGGCTAATTCAATGCCCTCGAGTGCAACACGGCTGAGGGTCTCGATCTGCTCGGGGGTAATGATGTAGGGTGGCATAAAATAGATCACGTTACCCAGTGGTCTGAGCAGCACACCTTGCGTCAAAGCGTGTTGAAAGACGCGCAGCCCTCGGCGCTCTTGCCATGGAAATGGGGTGCGACGCGCTTTATCTTGTATCATCTCAATGGCAACCACCATCCCTGTTTGGCGCACCTCAGCAACATGGGGGTGTTCAGCGATCTCTGCGACCGATTGTGCCATCTGTTCACTCAGCTTACGATTGTTTTCTATGATGGGCTCATCTTCGAAGATCGACAGTGTGGCCAAAGCCGCCGCACAGCCAAGTGGATTTCCAGTATAACTGTGTGAGTGCAAGAACGCTTTCAGTGTTTCGTAGTCTTCATAAAAGGCGGAGTAGATAGCGTCTGAGGTGAGCACGGTGGAGAGCGGTAGGTAACCTCCCGTTAAACCTTTCGATAGGCAGAGAAAGTCGGGTGTGATATCGGCTTGTTCACACGCAAAGAGGGTCCCGGTGCGACCGAAGCCGACAGCGATCTCATCCGCAATCAGATGCACACCGTAACGGTCGCAGGCCTCACGCAGTTTGGTTAAATAGATGGGATGGTACATCCGCATATAGCCGGCGCACTGTATGAGGGGTTCGACAATAACGGCGCATACGGTGTCGGCCTGTTGCTGTAAAATCTGCTCCATCTTCTCAAATTGTTGGAGTGAGTGAGCTTCCCAGCTGCTGCCCGAGGCACGATCATAACAGTCCGGGCTGGGCGCGGTGATCGACTCCATCAGCAGAGGGCCATAGGTCTCTTTGTAGAGTGCGACGTCGCTGACCGATAGGGTGGCCAGTGTTTCACCGTGGTAGCTGTTACTTAAACAGACGAACCTATGTTTCTTGGGTTTCCCCATGTTTTGCCAATAATGAAAACTCATTTTCAGTGCAACTTCGACGGCGCTGGAGCCATTATCGGCGTAAAAACATTTGTTCAGACCCGGTGGGGTGAGGTTAACCAGCTTCTCTGAGAGTGTGATAATGGGCTCGTGAGAGAAGCCCGCCAGAATCACATGTTCCAGTGAGTCCAATTGCGCTTTGATGGCTGCATTGATGGTGGGGTTACAGTGACCAAAGAGATTGACCCACCATGAGCTGATCGCGTCGATGTAACGGTGGCCCTCAAAATCTTCCAGCCAAACACCTTCTGCGCGTTTGATGGGAATGATCGGAAGCCGTTCATGGTCTTTCATCTGTGTGCAGGGGTGCCAGAGTACCTCCAGGTCACGCTGCATCCACTGATTGTTTAACATGGTCTGTTGTAGCTCTTTCTCTGCTCTGCTTCACTCAGCTCTGTTCAATTCTGCTGCTCTATGTGGTGTATTGATCTAGATTAAGGTTGTTCCACAGCGCAAGGGTTGGGTCTGCTTGGTTGAGTGTATAAAAATGCAGGCCGGGGCAGTCAAGCTCAAGCAGCTGGCCGCATAAGCGAGTGACAACCTCTTCACCAAACTGTTTGATGCTTTCTATGTCATCGGCATAGTTTTCCAATCGCTTGCGAATCCAGCGGGGGATCTCTGCGCCACAGGCATCAGAGAAACGGACCAAATTGGTGTAGTTGGTGATCGGCATAATGCCGGGGTAGATGGGAAGTGTCACACCCTTCTGTTCACATCGGTTTTTAAAGTCATAAAAGCCGTCGATATTAAAAAAATACTGCGTAATCGCGCTGTTGGCACCGGCGTTGACTTTGGTGACAAAGTTATTCAAGTCAGCGTCTGATGAGGGCGCTTGTGGGTGCGCTTCTGGGTAGGCGGCCACTTCAAGGTGAAAATGGTCGCCGCTCTCTTCACGGATCAGGGTAACCAGTTCAGAGGCGTACGCGATCTCTCCGCGTGTTGGTCCAGCACCCGAGGGCATATCACCTCGGAGGGCGACAATGCGCTCAATCCCCTTGGTTTTATATTCGTTAATTAGCTCAATTAAGTGTGCGCGGGTATCACCGATGCAGGCTAAGTGGGGGGCAACAGGTCTGCCCGTGCGTTCGCGGCAGCCAAATACGGTACTGAAGGTTCGCTCTCGCGTTGAGCCGCCTGCGCCGTAGGTGACGGAGAAAAACGCGGGCTTTTTTTCTGCCAATGTCATCTCTACCTGTTTCAGCTTCTCAACCCCTTTCTCTGTTTTGGGGGGAAAGAATTCGAAGCTGAATCTTTTTTCGCTGTTGCTCATAGTCATTGCCTATTCTTGTTTATGCGATATCTTGCAGTTTAATTGAAGGAGTCATCGGTATCAGAGCGCCTGCGCGGCCTGTATGGGTCCGGTGTAGGCGCTCATGCTTTTTATGGCGTTGGTGCTCAGTTGTGGGTGACTAATACTTGTAGGTATCGGGTTTGTAAGGCCCTTCAACGGTTACATCAATGTAGTCAGCTTGCTGTTGGGTCAACTGAGTAATCACACCACGGAATCCTTTCACCATGTTGCGAGCCACTTCCTCGTCCAATTTTTTTGGAAGCACTTGAACGGTCAGCGCCGTCTTCTGTTCGGCTGCTGATAGGTCTGCATATTTTCGCTCGAAGAGGTGCATTTGAGCCAACACTTGGTTGGCAAATGAGCCATCCATAATGCGGGACGGGTGTCCGGTTGCATTGCCTAAATTGACCAGGCGGCCTTCAGACAGAACGATCAGGTGATCATTTTTGGCTCTGTCTCTAAAGACACGATGAACCTGTGGCTTGACCTCTGCCCACTCCCAATGCTCACGCATATAAGCGGTATCGATCTCATTATCAAAGTGGCCGATGTTGCAGACAACGGCCCCGCTTTTCAGTCCCTGGAGGATGTTTTTATCACATACATCAATGTTGCCTGTTGTGGTGACAATCAGGTCTGTATTGCTGAGCAGTGCACTGTTGATGTCATCCAGCTTTCCCGTATTGATGCCGTTGTTATACGGTGAGACCACCTCAAAACCATCCATGCAGGCTTGCATGGCGCATATGGGGTCAATTTCACTGATGCGAACAATCATCCCCTCTTGGCTGAGGCTTTGCGCTGAGCCTTTACCGACATCACCATAGCCGATAACCAGTGCGCGTTTACCGGCCAGCAGGTGGTCAGTCGCACGCTTGATGCCGTCGCTCAGGCTGTGACGACAGCCATATTTATTGTCGTTCTTTGATTTGGTGACAGAGTCGTTGACGTTGATCGCCGGTACGCCCAGGGTGCCTTTTTTCAAACGCTCAATCAGGCGGTGGACACCGGTTGTGGTCTCTTCGGTAATGCCGTGGATCTTTTTCAACATCTCGGGGAATTTGTCATGCACCATATTGGTTAAGTCGCCGCCGTCGTCAAGCAGCATATTGGCTTCCCAAGGCTTACCCTCTTTCAAAATGGTCTGTTCAATACACCAGTCAGCCTCTTCCAGCGTCTGGCCTTTCCAGGCATAGACCGCAATACCGGCCGCGGCTATGGCGGCAGCGGCGTGATCTTGTGTTGAGAAGATGTTGCATGAGGACCAGCGTACTTCTGCACCCAGTGCAACCAATGTTTCGATCAGCACGGCGGTTTGGATGGTCATATGGATGCAGCCAATGATGTTGGCGCCTGCTAAAGGCTTGCTCTCTTGGTACGCTGTCCTGAGGGCCATCAGTGCGGGCATTTCAGTCTCGGCAATGCTGATCTCTCGACGTCCGTAATCGGCAAGTGAGATATCCGCTACCTTGTAGTCGGCTTGTGCATCAATTTGTGCGTTCATCGGTTCTGTCTCTCCTTAGAGGGTTCCTATTTAATGTCTTTGTTAAGGCGCCAATCTGTTTATAAGGCGGCTTTTAATGCATCCGCTTTATCGGTTTTTTCCCAAGTAAACGCCTCTTCAGTACGACCAAAGTGACCGTAGGCGGCGGTTGGGCGGTAGATGGGTCGTGTTAGATCAAGCATTTTGATCAGACCTGTGGGGCGCAGATCGAAGTGCTCTCGCACCAGTTCGGAAATTTTACTGTCAGGAATCTTACCTGTGCCGAAGGTGTTGATGGAGATGGAGGTTGGTTCGGCAACGCCGATGGCATAGGATATTTGAATCTCACAGCGATCCGCTAACCCAGCCGCAACAATGTTCTTAGCCACATAACGGCCTGCATAGGCAGCCGATCGGTCGACTTTGGAGGGGTCTTTGCCGGAGAATGCACCACCACCGTGACGCGCCATACCGCCGTAGGTGTCGACAATGATCTTTCGACCGGTTAATCCGCAGTCACCCATAGGGCCGCCAATGACAAATAGGCCGGTTGGGTTGATGTAAAATTGGGTGCTTTCTGAGAGCCATTGGCGCGGAATGACCGGCTTAATGATCTCTTCGATGACGCTCTCTCGGATCTGCTCTTGAGTGACATCTGGGCTGTGTTGTGTCGAGATGACGATGGCGTCGATTGCGCTCGGTTTGCCCTGTTCATCATAACGGAAGGTCACTTGGCTTTTTGCATCCGGTCTTAAGAAATCAAGCGTGCCGTTCTTGCGCAGTTCAGCCTGCTTTTTCATCAGACGGTGTGCATAGGTAATGGGGGCAGGCATTAATACATCGGTTTCATTGGTTGCGTAACCAAACATCAGCCCTTGGTCGCCAGCGCCTTGTTCGCGGCTGTCTGAGTCATCGACCCCCATGGCAATATCGGGAGACTGTTTACCGATGGCGTTCAGTACGGAGCAGGAGTGACCATCAAACCCCATCTCTGAACTGGTGTAGCCGATATCATTGATGACGCTTCGAACGAGTGCTTCTAGATCCACCCATGCTGTGGTGGTTATTTCACCGGCAATCAGCACCATACCGGTCTTTACGAGGGTCTCACAGGCTACCCGTGCCGCAGGGTCTTGTTCGAGGATTGAGTCGAGAACAGCGTCTGAAATTTGATCGGCCACCTTGTCGGGGTGCCCTTCAGAGACAGATTCGGAGGTGAAAAGCGTATATTCAGCCATATGTTATGATTTCCTTGCGCATCAAGCCATAAAAAATACCATAAACCCCGCCGAAGCAGAGGTGTACGCTGGGCGATTGTTTGAATCGGTATAAACCGCAGTACAGTTTAATTGAATTCCTAAAAATTACCTATTAGGAGTTTTCAGATAGAGTATGACGGCTGTTCATTTACAGATCTGTTGGAGGGGCTGAGGTGGATGGTAGGTAGGTGATGGATTATTGATCAGTCGGCATGCCTGTTTAGTTCACCACGACCTCCCTTACCGATATATGTCTGTTGCACCAACTGTGAAATTTACGATTATGTCCGTTTTTGGTTTTTTCGCCACTGCACTGCTTTTCTAAATCTTGAAAGAATTCGTTGAGATCGTTTTTATTCATTGTTCTTCGTATGCCTCTATCCGCATCGATCACAGCGCCGCTTATGGTACCGTCGGTCTGCTTTTGAAGGGCAATGCCCACGGTATGATCCTGCCTTTGGCCACCAGAGAGCTGAATATCAAAAAGCAGTGTTCTTGGTATAGAGGGATATCCCATGTTTAATGAAGCAGACTTAGATTTGAGATGCTGAATCAGCGCTTGCGGTGAACTCATGTTTTTAGAAGGCCTTAAGGAGAAGCCGTTTTGACGATAGAGCGATGCCTTAGGCGTCAGTACCCTCTGGTAAAAAGCGCTCTCATAACCCTGTTGAGCGGTTTGTGCTTGTTGAATGAGTGTTTGCATGTTGAGGGTTGGTTTAAAGGCATCGTGATGTTTAAAAACCGCTAAGACAAAACCCTGGCAAAAACCTGATTGAGTATAGGCGGCCTGTGAGAACATAATGTCCCCTGGGCGACGTGTAACCAGTACATCATCAACGGAGAATCCTTGGGCGTTTACTTTAGCAATCACGTTTGATTTGTCTTGTTTGGTCATGGCTGCTTTGGTTAAGCCATTTAAAAGGTGGGGTCTAGTTAAAAGATGAGGTGTAGTTAAAAGATGAGGTGCAGTGATTAAACTCGGAGTAATGGGTAAATGTATAAAACGCGCTCTGTATAACGGTCTACCTAGGATTGTTGACGGGAGAGGGGAGGCTGAGCAGAAGTTTGGTTGGGGCAGAGGCCTGTCGCGGTAGGGTGTATGAGCGGACTCAGTGCGGTAGCTTGAGTCAAGCTGTGTTAATGCTGGAGTGATAAATGCCTTATATCCTTCGCGTATGATGGGCATGATGGGTCTCAAGGTTGGTTGTTATTTAATCTGTTTTTAAAATGTATCACAACTTCTTAAGCCATCATAGTACCTGCTGCTGAGTCGACAGCTCGGATGCTCTATGGACGTTGTCATAACTTTTTGAGATACTTGTGTTAACCGAATAATAGACGTGAAGCGGATGGCTCAGGCAAGGAGGCAAGCAGAACACTATGACAGCAATCATCAGTCAAACCACTTTCACTCAAACCGCCAAAGAAGTCCAGGTGCTCTCTCGTCAGGCTCACTTTGAATTGAACGCCTTTACGCGTATCGATGTTCAGTTGGGGACGGCCGGTGATGCTCTTTTTATGCCGCTGAGCCAGGGTGTCTACTGTATGTTCGAAGTGAGACGTGAGGAGTGCCAATCACCTATACTTCGTATAGTGCCAATCGATGAGTCTTCAGAGGCGTCACGTCGCCCGTTAGGTCGCCCATTAGAGAGCGGCCTGATAGAGGTTGTTGAAAACCGCACCTTTTTGCATATTCACCGGATTGGCCAATCGACCCGTGCGGAGCAAGGGGTTACTGGAGAGGCGTCACAGCAGGCATGTGGACAATTCTTTGCCCATGATATGAGAAGTGAAGATGAGGTTCGTTCTATTCTTGAACAAGATGGCGTCAAGCTGGTCGAGCCTTTATCCTCTAAGCTGATTGTGGCGCAGTCTGACAAAAAAGGCTTCCAGTTAGAGGTGGAGGATCAAGAGGGGCGTGTGCGACGTGTGACCGATGCGGATTTGGTCGCGCTCCCGCTCTCTTCGAACAGCTCAAAAGAGAAGGGGATTAACCGGCCCTCTTCTGATGACAGGGTGAGCCATAATCGCCTTGTGCAACGGAACCAATACACCTGGGAGAAGTTGCTGCGTAATACAGCCGAAAGCATCACCGAAGCCAGCTTGAAGCAGGAGGCTGTACGGAGTGAAGAGCTCTATCGGAGTGAACGTATCGACCATGCGCGTATCATGAACGCCCACCTCACGGCTATAGCAGTTTGATATCCTCTGAGCCATTGTTTTTCATCTGATCTAAAGTGTTCAGCTGTGTGAGCGCTTGATACTCTAAGAGTGCGGCAAACGCGCGGGGGTCCATAATCAGGTTTGGAATGTTCTGAGTAATATGGGCCATCTGCATAATAAGGCGGCTTCTTGAGACATTGATGGCTAATCGATGATTCAAAAGGCGCAGCCGGATTGTCTGTATTGATCGTCTTTCACTGTCTGAAATGCGTGTGCGCAGGGCGTTGTCGTTGTCGATATTCAGTTTGGCGTTTTCGTGTGGACTTTCTATTTGATCGATAAACGCCTCAGACTCTTGGACGCGCTGAGTGTCGGCTATGATATTTGAGAGCGTCGTCTGTGCCCAGCGATTGTGCTCGAATGCAACGGCATACTGTTCAGCCTGCAGTTCGCTGCCCCTGCTGATGACAATGGGGGGGTTGCGATTCAATAGGCGTCTAGTAGGTAGCGTTGCCAATCTTTTCATCCTATCTTCTATTTGTATGCCTGCCTTAAGGGCATGAGCGCTTAATCTCTCTTCTGGGTGAACGGCTGTGACAAACGGTATGACCATTTCGTCACCTCTTCCATTTTTTATTTTTACTATAAGAGCGCTGGTTTCAAGAGGGAAGTACCCAGCAAGAGGCAGTTCTTCAATGGTCATAAGCTGATATGGACCCATGAGAACAGGATGGTCGCTTGATGTGAGCTGTGACTGCTGTGCCTTTAAAAAATCAATGATTGAGTGGCCGGGCGCCGGACCATTCATGCCATTTTTCCGATCTTGAGGCAGCTGCTCCTGAGAGACAAACTCGAGAACCCCTTCAGCTTTTTCGCAGCTTTGGATGAAAAGCGCGGTTACCGCCTCTTCTGATGTGGGTGCTTTTCCGATGAGCCGTTGATGACTGAGGTGAATGCTCCCTTTCGCCATGTCAGTGAGGGTGTCTGTGCTGTGATTGGGTTCGAACCAACAGAGCGCCACGTCCTGGTGGGCACTGTAGACCGGTGAAAAGTTGTACCCAATGGTTTTCAGGGGTAAGTCGACAGTGGTTTCGTTAACGACCTTTTGAATCCGTTCACTTTGTATCGGCACGCCCACGTTCGAGAGCATCGTTTTTATATTATTTAGGTGCTCTATTAAGTGGTGACGGTGGTGTTCAGAGTCGCTGTTGAGGCTTTGGTCGTTTTTAAGCATCAGTGGCATTAGAGATGAGCGTTGAACCGTACCCTTCAGGCAGCGCAGTGCCTGTAATAATGTGCTTGGCTGTTCATCCATGTTAATCGAGCAGCGTAGATGATCGGATACGGCGTCGAAAACATTGAAGAGATCTTGGTAGCGCTCTCTGCCTTCCGCTATATGAGCCGATAGGGGGGGATGGTTGGCGGTAAGGGTGTCATAGGGGGGCTGGGAGAAGTGCCAATAAAGCAGTCCAGTGGCCAATGCTTGCTCTCTTTCGCTCTCTGATAGGCACTCATTAAAGGGGCGGTGAGTGAAATTGAGCAGTTTCAGCTGTTCTAGCGCGTTTTCTATAGCAAAGTGAATCTCGTCAGGGCTTAAATGAATCAGATCCAGTGCGGCTTTAATTTCGGTTTTTTTGAAGAGGTTCCCTATTTTGGCACTTTCGGCTCTCTTTTTGTATGTCTCGCTGCCTGGTGTAATGTAAGACGCTGTTTTGGTGTGATGATGATTTGAGGGCTTTAAAAAAGCGAGTGTACTATTACCATCACCACTACTACCAGAAGTGCTCTTGAACCTTGGCCTTGATGGCGCTGCGGGTTGTGACGCTTTATGGAAGGTGACCTTTTTCCCGTGAAGGGTGCCTTTTTGAGCACAGGCGGGAGGGCTGCTTAGATGGTTAAAAAGGGTGGGCGTGACTTTGCCGGTGGCAGCGCTCTGTTTATTCGCCGGCGCCATCTTTTCCTCTTCGTTGTGTTGATGCTCTATGGTAGGGCTGTTTACTGAGTAGGGTGATCGTAAGGGAGGGGTGCCGGGTTTAAACATTCCAATGTTTCCTGAGGTGATCAGTTGGGGGGTGGGGAGTGTAGCATAAATGAATACAAGGGCAGTACCCCGTACCCCACTGTACTGTACAGTATCTGTATTGAACTGCGGGTCAAGAAAAAAAGAGAAAGAAACAAGAATGAGAAGAGGACAGGAAACAAAAAAAAGGACAGCCAAAAAAGCAGAGAAAAAAGAGGACAGCCAAAAAATCAATTTGAGAAAATAGGGGAGAAATTAATTCAAGGGCAGTGCTTCGTACCCCGTTGTACATATATGTATTGATCTGCGAGTCAGATTAGACCGCTGGAAGGTATGTGAACGTGAGATTTGAGATTTTCAGGTGCTATAATTTGATGCTATGGAATAGGAGTGGGAGTGCAAACTGACAGAAGAGAATGTGAGGCCCTATGAAAACGCTTGTAAACCACCCTTGACCCATTTTTTATCAGTCGTTTCTTTATGACGGGCCATGGACGCTTTGTTGCCTGAAACAACTGAAAACATGCTGCCGTATTTTTTGATTGAGGTGGTCCATCGATCCGCCTGAATGCCTAAACGATCAAGCAGAGGAGGCGTATCTTCATGGATGAAGCCTTTCTTGTCGTGTCGTATAACTCGTCCGGTCTCTTCAACTAACTGTAAATAGTCTTCAAATGAGAAAGGAATGCAAGGTTCGAGATTTGAATGAGCTGCGTCTTCAAAGTTTAACAGGGGTG
>JAYPBG010000005.1:21927-27059 GCA_038124075.1 Gammaproteobacteria bacterium | reverse complement strand
GATTTGCATCATGCGATACAGCAACGATTTGACCACATGTTGGAGCAAGGGCTCTTGGCGGAGGTGGCCAAGTTGAAGAGGTCAGAAGCGCTCCACCTTGACCTACCCTCAATTCGATCGGTAGGTTATAGGCAAGTGTGGGAACATCTGTCGGGTGCCTATGGGTTTGAAGAGATGAGGCAAAAGGCATTGGCTGCAACTCGACAGCTGGCCAAACGTCAACTAACGTGGTTACGTAGTTGGCCGGATTTGCAGTGGGGGTACAGCGATCAAGAGGGCTTTGATGTGGCTCTGACGCAAAAGGTGGCGGATTTTATCGATTTAAAAACGGACAATGTCAATTAAATTAACGTGAACGCTTGAAAAATATTGTGTTTGCCCTCATTATTTAGGCCGCTATAAAACGTGAATATATGGACAAATGATAGCTTGGATGTTGGTGCTTGTTTAGGCGGCATACATTATTGTTTGTCAAACGGTTTTCGCTGTATGGACCGTATCGATTTATGTCGTGTATCCATTTTCAAGGGGTGTAAGGCATAAAGAGTATATGGATTAACTAGACTATCATTTCTTGTCTCGCCTCTTAAGCTCTGAAGCTCGATGGATAAATGTTGCTGGCAGCTGGTGTGGCTTTGATCTACTCAGGTCTGCTTCGAGTCTTCTAGGTTGGTGGGTTGGTCAAGCGGTGTGTTGCATATGATGGGCGCATTTGGGCTGTTGTTTTTGAGCGGTTTGTGTAACGACCCGCTTAATTTGTCCAGTTGTCGTACCGTTTATATTATAAAATGTTAGGAGATTTATTATGTCGAAAGGGCATTCACTACAAGACCCTTTTTTAAACGCGCTTCGTAAAGAAAGAATACCCGTCTCAATATTCTTAGTTAACGGAATAAAGCTGCAAGGTCAGGTGGAGTCATTTGATCAATATGTGGTCTTGCTTCGCAATACTGTCAGTCAGATGGTTTATAAGCATGCGATTTCTACCGTTGTGCCTGCTAGAAACCCAAGAAGTCATGGTGGAAACCAGCCTGCAGGCGGCGGTGAGCAGCAGCATCATCAGATGGATCACCAACAGCCAGGTGGTTTTCCTTCTTAACCTAAATGAGTCATTGATAGGTACAGCCGGTATTGGGTGTACCTGTCGAGCATTTAGAGAGAATGAGTCGACAAAATGCTTGGACTTTTTATGCATCGATGATGCATAGGGAGCCGAGCTTTTGTTGTTTGAGGTGCGTTATGTGAGGCGCTTGCCTCTTGTTCTTCTTTGTGCTGTCTTGAGTCTCTTGAGGCGTGCTATTGCTCGAGCCCATATTTTGAGCCTAATTGGAATCACTCATTGAGCCATCTCGAATAACGTCGAATAACGTCGAATAACATAGTGGCATGCCATAATGGCGTGCCATAGTGGAGTACCGTGCTTTTCTTTGAACGCCCCGATGCCGGCGAAAAAGCTGTTTTAGTACACATCGATTTTAAGTCGGATCAACCTCTGTTGGAGGAGGACCTTGATGAGTTTCGGCTGCTTGCCGATACGGCAGGTGCTGAGGTTATTGCTGTGTTATCGGGCAGTAGGGATCACCCTGACCCAAAATATTTCCTCGGTTCGGGTAAGTTGGATGAGCTTCAGCAGCTGATTGATGCTGAAGCGGTTGAGCTGGTGCTGTTCAATCATGCGCTCTCGCCTGGGCAGCAACGGAATTTAGAAAAACGCTTACAGCTGCGTGTGATTGATCGAACCGGCTTGATTCTTGATATCTTTGCACAAAGAGCGCGTACCTTTGAGGGCAAGCTGCAAGTTGAGCTTGCGCAGCTGCAGCACCTGTCGACGCGCTTGGTTCGAGGCTGGACCCACCTTGAACGGCAAAAGGGGGGTATAGGCTTACGAGGGCCCGGTGAGACGCAGCTTGAGTCTGATCGGCGCATGGTGCGTAACCGAATTAAAAGCCTGACGCACAAGCTGGACAAGGTGCGTATGCAGCGACAGCAAGGCCGTCGTGCTCGTAAACGATCTAGTACGTATACCGTTGCGTTGGTGGGTTATACGAATGCAGGTAAGTCAACGCTGTTCAACACGCTAACCGACTCTGATATTTATGCAGCGGATCAGTTGTTTGCAACGCTTGACCCAACGCTGCGCAAGCTGACCATTCCTAAAGTAGGTGAGGTGGTATTGGTTGATACCGTTGGTTTTATTCGTCACCTTCCCCATAAACTGGTAGAGGCGTTCTATGCCACGCTTGAAGAGTGCTGTGAAGCGGATCTGCTGCTGCATGTTATGGACATCACCCACCCTCGTTTGGATGATGTTCGAGAGCAGGTCTATGATGTATTAGCTGAAATTGGTGCTGAGGATGTCCCCAGATTAGAGGTTTATAACAAGATCGACCTGTTGGATGAGTCTAAAGTAGGCACTTACTTTGATGATGAAGGCATGCCGATGCGGGTTATGGTCTCAGCGCAAAAAACGATGGGGCAACAGGCGTTAGTGGATGCTATTGCGCAGTATCTCAGTGCGGAACGGGTTAAATATCGTATAATATTGGGGTCGACTCAATCGCGATTACGAGCGGCACTCTACCGGGCGTCGGCTGTTTTGTCGGAAACGTTCACTGAACAGGGTGGCTACTGTTTGGAGATTGAGCTTCCAGGCTCTGAATTGAACCGTCTGCTAAAGCATGCGTCGACGGATCTTGATGACATCTTGGAGCCTGAGTAGACAATACCAGGGATAGATGTCATATTTGTACCGCAGTAGTCAATATTGGTGTGAAATTACGTATTTTAAACGGAGATAAAGAATGGCTTGGAATCAACCTGGAGGCGGTAAAGATAAAAACCAGGATCCGTGGCGTGGAAAGAATGATCAGCAGGGACCGCCTGATCTGGATGAATTTTTTCGTAACCTTCAGAGCAAGCTGAATGGGCTGTTTGGTGGCGGTGGCGGTAACGGTGGCGGCAAAAATGGCAGGCAGGGACAGGGCGAAGGCGGTGTCGCGGCACTGGTTTTGATCGCTGTGGTTTTGTTGGTAGGTTTCTGGGCATTTCAAGGTATCTACCGGGTCGAACAAGCAGAGCAGGCGGTTGTACTAAAGTTTGGTAAATTTGATCGTGTTGTAGGCGCTGGGCTTCACTGGAATCCCCCTATTCTTTATCAAGTTTATAAAGAGAATACCGAGCAAGTAAATTCTTTGACACATCGAGCAACCATTTTAACCGAAGATAAAAACATTGTTGATGTAGAAATTGAGGTTCAATATCGTATTGCCGATCCAGCAAAATATTTCTTAGAGATCCGTGATCCCAGAGGCAGTCTAAGACAGGCCGCCGAGAGTGCGCTGCGCCATGTGGTGGGCAGTTCGATTATGGACAAGGTGCTTACAGAGGGGCGTGACTTGATTGCTCAAGAGGTTAAGCAGCGATCTCAGGATTATCTGGATGTCTATAAGTCGGGGTTGTTAATTACTAAAGTGAATATTGAAGATGCCCACCCGCCTGATGCTGTGAAAGATGCATTTGATGACGTTATTAAAGCAAAAGAGGATGAGGAGCGTTTTAAAAACGAAGCGGAAGCCTATGCAAATGGTGTGCTTCCTGAAGCAGAAGGTCGTGCTCAGCGAGAGATAGAGCAGGCAAATGCTTATAAAGAGGAAGTTACCGCTAAGGCGCGAGGTGAGGCGGCCCGCTTTACCAAACTGCTTGAAGAGTATGAGCGTGCACCAGAGGTGACCAGAAAGCGGATCTATATTGAAGCGATGGAGTCTGTTTTATCGAGTAGCTCCAAGGTGTTGATGAGCGGAGAGCCCGGTAATAACCTGGTCTATCTCCCTTTGGATCAAATCATGAAAAGCTCATCGGCCTCTTTGCCGCAAACGATTGTGAATGACAGCCCTAAAGCTGCATCCACCAGCAGTTTAAGAGACTCGACAAGTAACACCCCTCGTAACCGGCCGTTACGAGAGTCCAATCACAGAAGGGAGGGTCGATAGATGCCAAGAAGTATGTTTTCAATTGCAATCGTGGTATTGGCGTTGCTGTTTGCATCTAACTCTCTGTTTGTTATAAAAGAGTTGGAAAGAGGTGTGAAGCTGCAATTTGGTCGTATTGTGGAGGATAACTTAAAGCCGGGCTTAGGATTTAAGATCCCATTTGTGCAAGAGATTCGTCGTTTTGATGGTCGTGTTTTGGTCT
This sequence comes from Gammaproteobacteria bacterium, assembly GCA_038124075.1. Taxonomy (GTDB): domain Bacteria; phylum Pseudomonadota; class Gammaproteobacteria; order Pseudomonadales; family JAYPBG01; genus JAYPBG01. The sequence continues at coordinate 22,868 of JAYPBG010000005.1, read as the reverse complement.
TGGACCTTGATGTGCAAGACTATCTCACCATTGAGAAAAAACGACTGGCCGTTGACTCGTTTGTTATGTGGCGCATTACCGATGTTGGAAAGTTCTATACTTCAACAGGAGGTGTGATCTCTCAGGCTCAGCTTCTGTTGTCTCCACGCATCAACGAAGGTTTAAGAAACAAATTTGGTGAGCTAACCTTTGATGAGGTCATATCGGGTAAGCGCGATGAATTGATGGATAATTTAACCAAAGAAGTTGATCTCTTAACCCGGGATGCGTTTGGATTGTCGGTACTGGATATCAGGGTTAAGAAGATTGAGCTTCCGCCCAGTGTCAGTGACGCGGTTTATAATCGAATGCGTGCAGAGCGGGATCGTGAAGCAAGAGAGTACCGCTCCAAAGGAAAGGAGCAGTATTTGAAGATAACCTCGGAAGCGGATAGAAATGTTCGGATTGTGGAAGCGAGGGCGTTTGAGTCCGCTGAAAAGATACGTGGTGATGGGGATCAAGAGGCGGCTCGGATCTATGCGGAGGCATACAGCTCAAACAGGGAGTTCTATGATTTCTACCGCAGCATGTCCGCTTATAAAAACAGCTTTTCAACTAAATCCGATATTTTGCTTTTGGAGCCCAAGGGTGAATTCTTTGAATATCTGAACGTTGGAAAAGCGAACTAGCTTGGTTCTATGAGTAGCGCTTAATCGACCGCCCCGCTTAATCGAATGGTCAAGTGGTGTGGTCGAGAAAAGACCTTTTTACCGGAAATCAGTAAAAGGGTCTTTTTTTGTCCAGGTGGACGGTGTGTGCGTGCGGGTTTCAATATCGATTTCAGCAAACAGGTGGATGCTTACTTTTCAATCGTTAGTTAAAGCTGTTAGAATCTGCCCGTTTGCCGAGCCCATTCTGTTTTGGGTGAGAGGGTGATCATGAATTGGGAAGAACTGGGTATA
>JAYPBG010000005.1:0-21917 GCA_038124075.1 Gammaproteobacteria bacterium | reverse complement strand
GGGTATAGGGTTAGCGCTGGTTCTCGTTATAGAAGGTCTGCTGCCTTTCTTGTCCCCTAAGTCATTAAAGCAAGCTTACCTGAGTGTCATTGAGATGAGTGATTCAACCATCCGCTGGGTTGGGTTGGCCAGTATGGTGATCGGTTTACTGATACTGCAAGGTATTCGCGCTTGAAAAAAAGAGTGTAGGGAAGTAGGTCAAAGATCAGGCCTATGTGTGACGCTTAGATAACTGGGTATTTCGAATTATGACAGTGATGGGTGAGAAGTGGTTGCTACCTGATGGTGTGGATGAGTTGTTTCCACCCCACGCACGGCGTTTAGAGCTGCTGCGGCGTGCCATTTTGGACTACTACCACAGCTTTGGTTATGAGATGGTTTATCCGGCCATGATGGAACACCTGGAGTCTCTATCGGTCGGTGCTGGCAAGGATGTTGCGCTGCAGACCTTTAAAGTAACGGATCAGCTGACGGGTAGGCAGTTGGGTATTCGTGCTGATACAACGCCGCAAGTGGCGCGTATTGCCGCACGCCTAGGTGCAGCTGGCAATATGGCGCCCTGCCGGCTCTGTTACAGTGCGCCTGTGCTGCATGCGACGCCCTCCCATCTATTGGCATCCAGAACACAGCTGCAGATTGGTGCAGAGGTTTACGGGCATAACGGCTTGGAAAGTGATCTGGAAATTTTATCGATTATGATGGAAACACTGACTTTGTCGTTGAGTCATGACGAAGCCGATGCTTGTGCAATGCCGCAGGTTACCGTAGGGCTGGGGCATGTTGGCATCATGGAGGGGCTGCTGGAAGGTCTTGAGTTGACCGATGATGAGTCGGCCCAGCTCGAATCGATTTTTCGTAGAAAAGCGGTCCCGGAATTGGCCGCGTTTGTTGCAGCGAAGCAGAAGCAGACTCAAGATCAGGGGCGCTTTGAGCAGCTTGCTTTGCTGAACGTATTGATTCATCTGCATGGCAGTGAATCTGTTTTGAATGATGCCGTCTCTTCTTTTAGCTCAGCACCGACAAAGGTACTTGAGAGCATCGACTATCTGCGTCAAGCGGGTACTCAGTTAAAAAGCCGATACCCAGAGCTGTCCATCTATTACGACTTATCTGACTTTCGCGGTTATCATTATCACACAGGGCTTGTGTTTGCCGCCTATATTGAAGGGCTCAGCGACCCTATCGCGCAAGGTGGTCGCTACAACGGTATTGGCCGTGAGTTTGGGTTTGCAAGGGCGGCAACAGGTTACAGCATGGACTTGCTGCAGATTGTAAAAACAATCAATATGACGGATGTCAATGGCGAAAAAGAGACGTTGATTTATGCGCCCCTGAATGCGCCCAGTGAGGTTGTAGCTGAGTTACGACACCAGGGCAGCAGGGTTGTTTGTGGTTTAACAGAAAATGCCAATGAAAAACTCAGCCTGAAATGCAGTCACCAGTTGGTGGAGCAGGAAACAGGCTGGTCTGTGGAGAGTTGTTGATGGGTAAGAATGTTGTTGTATTAGGTACGCAATGGGGAGATGAAGGTAAAGGGAAGATTGTGGATTGGCTTACAGATCGGGCCGCTTGCGTTGCGCGCTTTCAAGGTGGTCATAATGCAGGCCATACGCTGGTGATTGATGGTGAAAAAACCGTTTTGCATTTGATTCCATCCGGTATTTTGCGTAAAGGTGTTACCTGTGTCATTGGTAATGGTGTGGTGCTGTCGCCATCGGCGCTGCTTGAAGAGATTGAGACCTTAAAAGGCAAGGTCTCCGTTGAGGAGCAGCTTCGAATCAGCAGTCACTGCCCGATTATTTTGCCAAGCCATGTGCTGTTGGACCAGGCGCGTGAAATACGTAAAGGTAAGAGCGCTATTGGCACAACGGGGCGTGGCATTGGCCCTGCTTATGAAGATAAGGTGGCGCGTCGTGCAATTAGGGTAGGAGACTTGGTTTGGCCTAATCAGTTGGCGGATAAGCTGCGAGATGTGCTTGAGTACCATAACTTTTTGCTGACGACCTATTTTAAACAGGATGCTGTTGATTTCGAAGAGACGTTAGCGTTGATGCTCGCTTATGGTGAGCGGATTAAACCTATGGTGTGTGATGCCACCGACCTTTTGGAGAAGGTGAAAGATGAGGGCGATAATATCTTATTTGAAGGTGCGCAAGGCACGCTGCTTGATATTGATCATGGTACTTACCCCTATGTGACCTCATCCAATACGACCGCGGCAACGGCGGCATCCGGTACAGGGTTTGGTCCCCTCTACTTGGATTATGTGTTGGGCATTACGAAGGCGTATACGACGCGTGTGGGAGCTGGGCCTTTTCCTACGGAGTTGTTTGATGAGTCTGGGCAGTACCTTGCGACACGCGGTCATGAGTTTGGTGCAACCACTGGAAGAGCGCGCCGTTGCGGTTGGTTCGATGCCGTTACCGTAAAGCGTTCAGTCATTTTAAATTCTGTATCTGGCCTGTGCCTTACGAAGTTGGATGTACTGGATGGTTTGCAAACCATTAAAGTCTGCATAGATTATAAGGGAACAGGTGTTCGCGCGAGCGGTGTTGATTTTGATAGTGATATCTATAGTGAAGTGGAGCCGATTTATGAAGAGCTGCCAGGCTGGAGTGAGTCCACTGTAGGTATCAGTGACTTTGATGCACTGCCGGAGAATGCAAAAGCGTATATTAAACGATTGGAAGCGCTGGTAGGTGTACCTGTAGATATTATTTCAACAGGGCCGGATCGATCTGAAACGATCGTCTCTAGGCATCCGTTTGAGTAAGGCTGATTTGAGTAAGGCTGAGTTAAAGGGCGTAGCGAATGAGGGGGGAGTAGAAGCCTGCCGGTTCGCTTCGTCGCTCGTATGGCCTTATGGTATTGTTGCCGCGCGTTGCGGTGCATTGTTACGATTGTGAGCGATTACGACGGCGAGCGTTTTAAGTGCTTGTTGTGCTTTTGTTGGTGCCGAGGAGAGGACTCGAACCTCCACAGCCAATGGCTACTAGCACCTGAAGCTAGCGTGTCTACCAATTTCACCACCTCGGCTTTTGATGTACTGCTGCTAAGAATCAAGGCAGCAGGGAGAGAATAACGAAGCTATTCTAATCGAACAGATCACTATTAGCAAAGCCCTTTTCGAGCAGTCTGAGCAATTAAATTTGGTTAACGTCTGGTATAAGCTACCACAAAGAAGGTTACATTGAAAAAAGAGACAAAAGAGAAACAGTGGTCATTAGATCGTGATCCGGAAGCTGTATCAGAGGCAGGTCGGTATGACTCGCCGATACCGAGCCGAAAATATATTTTACAGCTCTTAAAGCACTTACATGTGCCCAGTAGGCGCTCTACGCTGGTGGAGATGTTTGGATTGACGGACCCGGATGCGTTGGAAGCATTTCGGCGTCGCCTCAGAGCCATGGAGCGTGATGGTCAGCTCATGTACACCCGCAAGGGGGAGTATGGCATCGTTTCAAAGATGGACCTGATTAAAGGTACGGTCTCTGCCAATAAAGAGGGATTTGGATTCCTAATTCCGGCCGATGGCTCCGACGACCTTTTTTTAAGCTCGCGTCAAATGCGGTCTGTTTTTGATGGTGATGTCGTACTGGCCTCAGTGCGTGGGTATGACCGCCGTGGCCGTAGAGACGGCAATATTGTCGAAGTATTGGAGCGCAATACGACACGTATTGTCGGTCGGTATTTTGAAGAGAGCGGCATTGCGTTTGTTGAGCCTGATAACAGTAAAGTTCTTCATCAAATTTTAATTTCTTCAGACAACAGCATGGCGGCTGCAGTGGGGCAATTTGTCGTTGTCGATATTGTGAAGCAGCCGACGGCCAGAAGCCAAGCTCAAGGTGTCATTGTCGAGATATTGGGCTATTTGGTTGAGCCAGGTATGGAGATCGATATTGCAATCCGCGCTCATGATATCCCTTACGATTGGCCTGCTGATGTATTGGAGCAGATCGACGCGATTGATGCGGATGTATTAGAAGAAGATAAAAAACGGAGAATAGATCTACGCGATCTCCCGTTGGTCACCATTGATGGCGAAGATGCGCGTGACTTCGATGACGCGGTTTATTGTGAGCGTAAAAAGAGTGGCGGTTGGCGCCTGATTGTTGCCATTGCTGATGTGTCTCACTATGTGGGGTATGAGTCACCTCTGGATCGAGAGGCTGTGCGTCGTGGAAATTCGGTCTATTTTCCCGGATCTGTTGTGCCTATGCTGCCGGAAAAGCTTTCGAATCACCTCTGTTCATTGATGCCAAAGGTAGACCGCCTCTGCATGGCGTGTGAAATCAGCATCAGTGCGTCCGGCAAAATGAGTCGGTATCGGTTTTTTGAGGGTGTGATGAACTCTGCTGCTCGACTCACCTACAGTGAGGTGGGTCATTATATCGAAGCCATCGAAGCGGAGCGTGAAGGTCGAGCGATTGAAGAGGGCGAAACGCCTGCTTTTGAACGGCGTTATGGCGATCTTGCCGAACCGGTGCGTGAACTTTACGCTTTGTATAAAGTGTTGCGAGCGGCTCGCGCGGCGCGAGGCGCCATTGATTTTGATACTGTTGAAACGCGGATCCTCTTTTCGGAAAATCGAAAAATTGCCGACATTGTTCCGGTACAGCGCAATGAAGCGCACAAGGTCATTGAGGAGTGCATGCTGTGTGCAAACGTTGCAGCAGCCAAGACGTTGCAAAAACATGCTCTGCCCGTGCTCTATCGGGACCATGAAGGTCCAAGCAGTGAAAAACTCTCGAACTTACGGCAATTCCTCAGTGGTATTGGCTTGGCGTTAACCGATAAGAAAAAGCCCACAACAAAGGATTATCAGCAGCTGCTGGAGAAAGTAAAAGGCCGGCCTGATTACCACCTGATTCAGACGATACTTCTGCGATCAATGAGCCCGGCCGTGTATGCACCAGAGAACAGCGGTCATTTTGGTTTGGGGTATCCCGCTTATACGCACTTTACATCGCCCATCCGCCGTTATCCAGATTTGATCGTGCATCGAGCACTTCGTTACTTGGTGCGTGCTGGTGGTGATAATCCTAATGTTGAGCGCGCTAAAGGTGCTCGCAGAGTGGCTAAAAAACATTGGCTGCCTTATACCGACCAGGCATTGGCTCAGCTTGGAGAGCATACCTCGATGACGGAGCGCCGTGCAGATGATGCTACGCGTGATGCGATTATGAGGTTGAAGTGCGAATATATGAAAGAGCGTGTTGGAGAGCGTTATCCCGGTGTGATCAGCTCGGTGACGTCGTTTGGCCTCTTTGTTGAGCTGACGGATATCTATGTCGAAGGTCTCATCCACATCTCAACACTGGACAGTGACTATTATCACTTTGATCCAGTGACGCATCGCCTTACAGGTGAGCGGACGGGGCAGGTGTTTCGTTTGGCGGATCGAATCGATGTTATTGTGACCCGTGTGGACTTAGATGAGCGTAAGATCGACTTTGAATTGGTCTCGGCGGGTGGGAATAAGGGGGGTGAAAAAAAGCCTAGAAAAAGCAAAGATAAAAAGAAAGGTTCGGATAAAGGATTTAAAAAAGCCAAAGGTAAAGGTAAAGATAAGGGGCGAAATGGCGCCAAACGTAAAGGTAAGAATAAAGAACAAAATAAAGAACAAAATAAAGAGGGCGATAAAGCGGCCAATGCTAAGCAGGTTGGTGCCGGTGATGAAAGCAAGAAGACAGGTAAAAAGCGCCGTCGTAGGCGGAGGCGAACGTCATGAAGCATGAAACAGTTTGTGGTGTGCATGCCGTAGAAGCGATATTGAGTAAAAGACCGGAAAGTATTCTGGAGCTGCAGGTGCAGCAAGGCTGTGAAAATGTCCGCGTCAAACCGTTGGTTGAGCAGGCGCAGCAGGCGGGCTTGAAGCCGCAGTGGGTAAAGAGGGCCGTTTTGGATAAACTGTCAGAAGGCAGTGCTCACCAAGGTATTGCCGTAAAGGTTAAAGCGCGTCCACTGTTGAATGAAACCGATCTCTATGATCAACTCAAAGAAGCAGAAGGGGCGCTTCACCCAGAGGCGCACCTGTTTCTTGTGCTGGATACGTTGGATGACCCCCATAATTTGGGCGCCTGTTTGCGCAGTGCCGAGTGTGCAGGGGTTACAGGTGTGATTGTCACCAAAGATAAAATGCCGAAAATTTCACCTGCTGTGCGTAAAGTGGCAAGTGGAGCGGCGGACCTGCTGCCGATCTATCAGGTTACTAACCTGGCCAATGTGTTAAAACGGATTAAAGAGCAGGGTGTGTGGGTTGTTGGTACAGCGTGTGACGAAGAGGCAAAGAGCATCTATGAAACGCCTTTAACCGGCTCAATCTGCATTGTGCTCGGGGCAGAAGGGCGGGGTATGCGTCGCCTCACGCGAACGCTGTGTGACTATGTCGCGTATATCCCTCTGGCCGGTTCAATCGACAGCTTGAATGTGTCCGTAGCTGCGGGCGTTGTTCTGTTTGAGGCTCGACGGCAAAGATTGCTTGCGCAACCTACGCAACGCGCATAGAATTGCTACTCTTAAAGATGTGCGTGCTCCAGAGGGGTGCGCCTCCTTGCTTCATTCATCAAGCACTGACCAAAAACATGATGAGCTGGTCAAGAAGTTTGCTTTATGGGGAAGCTTTAAATCCACGAGGAGATTACAATGAGACACTACGAAGTTGTTTTTTTAATCCATCCCGACCAAAGTGATCAGGTTGGGTCCATGGTTGAGCGTTATACAGCCCAAATCAAAGAGTCCGGCGGCGCTGTTCACCGGCTTGAAGATTGGGGGCGACGTCAACTAGCTTACCCTATTAATAACCTACATAAAGCCCACTATATTTTACTTAACATTGAGTGCGATCAGGCGACACTGGATGAGCTTACAACGGCATTCAAGTTCAATGATGCTGTGATGCGAAATCTCGTCATTACTCGTAAATCTGCTATTACTGATGAGTCTGTGATTCTTAAGAGCAACAATGAAGAACGCAGCCGTCCCCAGTACCGTGATCGCAACAGCCGATTCGAAGAGTCGAGTGATGCTGCTGATGATGAAAGCCAAGGCGCTTCGGGTGAGCTTGAAGCGGATGCTGGAGCAACTGAAGAGTAGTCGGCTCTAAGGCGTTAGACCCACGGGATGAGCGGGAAGGTGTGAAACTAAAAGGTAGCAAGCAGCAGGCGTAAGGTGGCAGCTCTGGAGCAGAATCAGTTTGTAATATCCGGGCAGGTTCTTAAGCTCGGAAATGAGCGTTTCAGCCCCTCTGGTATTCCTCACTATAAGATTATGATTGAACATAGATCGAAGCAGTGGGAAGCCGGTTCAGGCCGGTTGGCTGCTTGTAGGGTGATGGTCCAGTTCAGCGGGGAATCGCTTGTGTCCCAGGCGCGGCAGATCGAGCTGGGTGAAAAGATCGTTGTTAAAGGGTTTTTAAGTGTACCGCTGAAGACCTTGCAGTCGGATGTTCCCAGTGAGCTCCGCTTTGATCCGATCTTGCATGCACAGCACATTGAAATCATGCGTCGCGCTGCAAACGCTCATCCGTAAGGTTATCTCCGCAAAGTGATAAGGCTGAAAAGCTAAAAACTGGATAAAAGATTGAAAGATTGAAAGATTGAAAAGGTGAATCAAAATGGCTCGTTTTTTTAGAAGAAAGAAGTTTTGTCGATTTACAGCTGAGAATGTGACTGAAATTGACTACAAAGATATAGATACATTGAGAAACTACGTTTCCGAGACGGGAAAAATTGTACCCAGCCGTATTACGGGTACACGAGCAAAATATCAGCGCCAGTTAGCCACAGCCATTAAGCGTGCGCGTTACTTGGCACTGCTTCCCTATTCTGACCAGCATAAGTAACCCTCTTCGGTCAGCAGTTGAGCCTGTTGGCTTGGGCTGAATCGCTGGATATTGCTCGCTCATGTTTTTGTCGTTAGGTCGTTTAATGATGCGAGGGCGCTTGTTGCCGCTTGCATTATTAATGCTGTTTGCTGCTATGCCTCTGTTCTTATGGTTGGCAGCGGCAGGCATTGTGTTGATCACGTTGCGTAAAGGCAGTTTTGATGGCGCCTTGGCGCTGTTGGCCTCCATTATTGCGGCCGCTGTGCCTATTTTGCTGAGCGATTCATCCGTACAACTGTCTGAACTTACTGAGTTAGGTCATAGGCTTGGATCGGATGTTGATCTTAGGCATTTTGCAGCGGTTCATCACCTGCAGTTTCAGAATGATCTGGTCGTTTTGGTTTTAGCCTATATAAGCGCTAACCTGTTGCGCGTAACGGTGAATCTGGAGGTGACCTTATTGACTGCCTGCATGCTGGTTGTTGCAGTGCTGGTCACAGGGGTTATCCCTTTAGAGCGGTGGTTGGATCTGTTCAGTGCTCAGTTTGAGTTGATGCAGCAGAAGCTCAGTGAAGTGTATAGCGATCAGTTTGAAGTTTTAACAGCTGACAATAAGAGCGTGTTGCTTAACTATATGGTGGGGCAGTACCTCAGCCTTACGTTAATTGCGCAAACCCTCACTGCGCTTTTGGTGGGGCGTTGGTGGCAGGCCCGTCTGTTCAACCCAGGCGGGTTTGGTGAAGCGTTTCGAAAACTGAGTTATCGCTGGCCTGTAGCGACGCTGCTTATTGTGATGATGCTGATGCTGGAGCATTTTGATCCGACCATGGTGGGGGTAAGCTGGCTCTTCTTGGTGCCCCTTGTTATGGTTGGGTTGGCGATCTTGCATACATACTGCGTGCAAAGAAAAGGGTCATACAGAGGTGTCTTAGCAGTGTTCTACCTCCTGTTACCGCTCACGTATACCTTGGTGGCGATCGTGGGTTGGTTTGATGCTGTCTTTGATCTGCGCTCAAGGTTGCTGCGACAAAAAGGTGGGGATGTGAAATAGATGGCTTGCTGGGTGAGTTAAGTGTGTTGGCTCGGCTAAGCGGTAGAATAGACATAAGCGGCTTGATGCTGAAAATATTTTAATGTTAGGTACTAAATAAAGAGGTGCATACGGTGGAAGTTATATTGTTAGAAGATGTTCGAAATCTAGGTTCGTTGGGCAGCAAAGTTAAGGTTAAGCGTGGTTTTGGTCGAAACTACCTAATCCCTCAGGGAAAAGCCGTTCCTGCGACTAAAGAGAACGTTGTGAAATTTGAGGAGCGACGTGCAGAGCTGGAAGCGATCGCTAAAGAGAAGCTCTCTACAGCTGAGAAGCGCAAAGAGCAGCTTGAGGCGCTCTCTGTGGTGATATCAGCCAAGTCGGGTGATGAGGGTAAGTTGTTCGGCTCCATTGGGACTCGTGATATTGCTGAAGCCATTACTGCAGCCGGTGTTGATGCCGCTAAAGCTGAAGTCTTGTTGCCAGAAGGTACGATCCGAGCAACGGGTGACTATGAAATTGAGCTTCAGTTGCATACAGACGTTTTGGCTACGGTTAAGTTGGCGGTTGTTTCTGAAGAGTAGGAAGTTGTCTGTTTATTAAGGCAGATTAAAAAGGCGCTTTATGCGCCTTTTTTCTATTTTGTATGTTATTTGATATGTTTGGCTGTGCCTAATGCGCTTATCTCTCGCTCATTGCTAATGAATGTGAGTCGGCTTTATCTTATCAGAGGTGTGTAATGCGCGGAAAGAGAGGGGTCTTCTTGAGGGGTTTTCTCTCTTGAAAGGCTCTTTAACTTTAAGAGGGTTAAAGTCGTAAGGCTCTAAAGAGAGAAAAGGGTGTATGGTGGCCAGAGGCAGAATCGAACTGCCGACACGGGGATTTTCAATCCCCTGCTCTACCGACTGAGCTATCTGGCCAGAGCGCGTTATTAAAACGCGTTAGTGTATTATAGTCAATAGTCTGTTAAAGATTATTTTTTTAATCGCTCATGTTTGCTCAAATTGTCGTCACCTTGCTTGTTTGGTGCCTGTTTTTACCCCGGTGTTGGCTATGTGTTAGGAGGCACATAGCCTTCGACACGATCAAAGGGTTGGTTGCTGAGGAACTTCTCCAACTGCTCAGCCAAGTATGTCTGTGTGGAGGGGTCAATGACATTCAGCTGCTTTTCATTGATCAGCATGGTTTGGTGCTGGAGCCATGCCATCCAAGCCTTTTTGGAGACCTGCTCGAAAATGGCTTGGCCACGTTCGCCTGGAAAGGGGGGCATGGCTAGGCCCTCAAGTGTTTCGTTATACTTTCGGCATTGAACCATTCGGGTCATTGTGCGGTACCTCGGTTAATGATGGACTCATACTTGATTATGTGACGGGGGTCATATCCCTTTTCAGTGCTTCGATCAACTGCTGCACAGGTGCTGCTAAGCCTACTTGAATTGGCCTCTTAAAAGCAAACCATTCTCCATGACGCGTTTCGTTGATCTGTTTTGAGCGTTTATTGGTCATAACAGTGGTGGGTGTATAGTCAAGGTGGTAGTGGCTAAAAGTATGGCGGCGCAGCTCATGCTCTTCGATGGTGTTGGGCGCTATGTGAGGATGGTTGCTGCAAAACTGTTCAAGCAGTGCCAGAGAGTCAAATTCGGGGAAGCTCCAGAGGCCACCCCAGATACCGTTTGTTGGGCGCTGCTCCAGCCAAATGCTGTTTCGATGAGTGAGCATCAGCAGATGTTTTCGTTTGGTGGGTTTGACTTTTTTCGGTTTGGGCTCTGGGTAGCGAGATACAGTGCCATCGATATGAGCGCTGCAGAGGCTGCGCAGTGGGCAGCGAAAGCATGCAGGTTTGGATCGAGTGCAGAGAGTGGCACCAAGGTCCATGAGTGCTTGGTTGTAGTGTGCTGTTCGCTTTTTTGGGGTATAGTGTTCAGATATTAGCCAGAGTTCTTTTTGTGTGGCGGTGCTGCCAGGCCAGCCAGCGATGCTGTGGACGCGCGAAAGCACACGCTTTACATTACCGTCTAAGATTGAGGCTTGTATACCCATGCCGAGTGACAGGATGGCGCCCGCTGTTGAGCGCCCAATACCGGGAAGGGAGGAAACAGCGCTCAGGCTTTGAGGCCAGACCCCCTTCTGCTCTACACTGATGATATGGGCTGTTTTGTGTAAGTTTCTAGCGCGTGCGTAGTAGCCCAGTCCTGTCCAAAGATGCAGCACGTCATCAAGGTCAGCATTGGCAAGGTGGTGTACACTTGGGAAGGCGTCCATAAAGGCCGTGAAGTAGGGTATGACCGTTGCAACCTGGGTCTGTTGCAGCATGATCTCGGAGACCCAGACTCGGTAAGGTGTCGGCTGCTGTTGCCAGGGTAAGTTTTTGCGGCCATGCTGATCAAACCAACGCAGTACGCGTCGATAGAGCGAATTGGGTGTGTGTAAATCTGTCTTAGAAGGTATAATAGGCCACCCGATGATAACGAATCAATGAAATGTAGGAAGAGACATGACGCAGTCAGCTCAGGTGTCCCGCGCCGCGAAAGTGGAGCGTAACACGTTAGAAACTCAAATCACAGTCGCACTTAATCTTGATGGTCAAGGAAAATCTAATTTTGAGACCGGTCTCCCTTTTCTGGATCATATGTTGGACCAAGTGGCCCGGCATGGGTTGATTGATCTGGATATTAAAGCCAATGGTGACCTACATATCGATGCGCATCATACAGTAGAAGATATCGGGATTACCTTAGGCCAAGCACTCTCTGAGGCGTGGGGTGACAAAAAAGGGGTGCGCCGCTATGGCCATGCCTATGTGCCTTTGGATGAGGCGCTTTCTCGAGTGGTTGTTGATCTTTCTGGTCGGCCCGGTTTGGAGATGGCGTGCACCTTCTCTCGTGCCTCGATTGGCGGGTTTGATGTTGATCTTTTTTATGAGTTTTTTCAAGGGTTGGTCAATCATGCCAAAGTGACTCTGCATATTGATAACCTGAAAGGCCGCAATGCACACCATCAAGCAGAAACAATCTTTAAGGCCTTTGGTCGGGCTTTGCGGATGGCGATAGAGTTTGATCCGCGCAGCAGTGCGATGCCGTCAACGAAGGGTGTATTATGAAGCAGGCCGTTATTATTGATTATGGCATGGGCAACTTGCATTCGGCTGCTAAGGCGACGGTGAAAGCGGCATCAGGCTTAACGGGAGAGCAGGCGTACAATGTGACCATTACCCGTGATGCAAAGACGATTTTGGCAGCGGATCGAGTGATCTTTCCTGGCGTCGGCGCCATGCGGGACTGTATGAGTGAATTGCAGCGTTTGGAGCTGGATGATGTCATACGGCAGGTGGCGACCAATAAGCCGATGCTTGCTATTTGTGTCGGTATGCAAGCACTGATGCATCACAGTGATGAAAATGGAGGGGTGGGTTGCCTCAATATTATTCCAGGTGAGGTGAAGCGATTCTCTTCATATGCCGGGCTTAAAGTGCCTCATATGGGGTGGAATGTTGTTGATACGGTACAGGTACGGCATCCGCTGTGGCGCCGTATCCCAACAGGTGAGCGCTTCTACTTTGTCCATAGCTATTATGTGCAGCCTGAAGAGGAGTCGATTGTTGCGGCGACAACCGACTATGGTTTTCGATTTACCTCCGTTATTGCACGCGACAACTTATTTGCGGTGCAGTTTCATCCAGAAAAAAGCTCATCATTAGGCTTGCAGCTGCTTGAGAATTTTTTAACCTGGACGGTTTAGAAGTTTAACAAAGGTTTTTTAGTATTATATAAGGCGTATAAAAGAGTATGTTAGTTATTCCAGCGATTGATTTGAAAGATGGCAAGTGTGTGCGTTTGAAACAGGGCAGAATGGAGGATGAAACCGTTTTCTCCGATGAGCCTGCCGGTGTGGCTGTGCATTGGGCTAAGCAAGGCGCTAAGCGACTGCATCTGGTTGACCTTAATGGTGCGTTTGCTGGAGAGCCCGTCAATGCTGGAATTGTACAAGAGATTGCCAAACAACTGCCCGATCTGCCTATCCAGATTGGTGGAGGCATTCGAACCTTTGAGACGATAGAGGCTTACCTCTCTGCGGGCGTTAACTATGTCATTATTGGCACTAAAGCGGTAAAAGAGCCGAGCTTTGTTGAGCAGGCATGTAAACGTTTTCCGGGCCATGTGATTGTGGGTATTGATGCCAAAGAGGGCAAGGTTGCGATTGATGGTTGGGCAGAGGTCACGGATGTTGAAGCAACGGATTTGGCAACACAGTTTCAGTCGATGGGTGTGAGCTCGATTGTCTATACGGATATTGCACGTGATGGCATGATGCAGGGTGTCAATGTCGATGCAACCGCTCAGCTTGCTGCAGCGATTGATATTCCAGTGATTGCCTCGGGTGGCATAACCGATATGAATGATATTAAGGCATTGGTGAGTGTGGCTCATCAGGGTATTGAGGGTGCTATTACCGGTCGCGCGATTTATGAGGGCACACTTAATTTAGCGGAAGCAGAGCGCTTTATTGAGGGGCAGGTCTCTGCTCCGACTGGAGAGTAAATATGTCGTTAGCAAAACGGATTATCCCCTGTTTGGATGTTGATAAAGGGCGTGTTGTAAAAGGCGTCTGTTTTGTTGATATCAAAGATGCGGGCGATCCTGTCGAGGTCGCTAAACGGTACGATCAGCAAGGCGCTGATGAGGTCACCTTTTTGGACATCACCGCCAGCCATGAAGGTCGTGAGACCACCATCAAGACGGTTGAAAAAATTGCGGGTGAGGTGTTTATCCCGCTGACTGTAGGGGGCGGTATTCGTGAGCTTGTTGATATCCGGAATATGTTAAATGCGGGTGCGGATAAAGTCAGCATTAATACTGCAGCGGTCTTTAACCCTGACTTCGTTAAGGAGGCGTCTGAACGCTTCGGTTCGCAATGCATTGTCGTGGCGTTGGATGCGAAGCAGGTCTCTCAGGAGGGTGAGGTGCCCCGCTGGGAGATCTTTACGCATGGTGGGCGTAAGCCGACGGGGATTGATGCCATAGAGTGGGCAGAGAAGATGGTTAACTTTGGTGCTGGGGAGATCCTGCTCACCAGTATGGATCGAGACGGCACTAAAAATGGCTTTGATTTGGCATTAACCTCAGCCATCAGCAGCGCTGTATCTGTACCCGTTATCGCTTCAGGAGGCGTTGGGAATTTGCAGCACTTGGTTGATGGTGTGCAGATAGGCAAAGCCGATGCTGTGCTCGCGGCGAGTATTTTCCACTTTGGAGAGTACTCAATAGAGGAGGCAAAGCGCTATATGCAGGAGCATGAGGTTGTGGTCCGGCTTTAGTTGCCCGCTCAAGCCCCTTATGAACCCTTATTGACCGACGGCTTGAACAATACTTAACCCCTTTAATAAGTTAAGCGCTTGAAAAAGCTGATAGTCTGATGCGGCCAACGAAGTTGACTCTGACAAAGCTTGCCCGGGTGCGCTGCTGTCTTCCCCCTGCTGCTTCTCTTCAGTGCTGTTGCCATTGGAGAGGTGACCTCTTAAATCGGCCTCTCGATACAGGGTGCTGTTGGCATTTGCTTTAGCTGTGATCACAGCAGAGTCCACCTCAATATCGGGTTGAATACCGGATGCTTGAATGGATCGGCCGCTTGGGGTGAAGTAGCGTGCTGTGGTAAGTTTTAAAGCGCGCTCATTGTGCAACGGGAGAACCGTCTGCACGGAGCCCTTGCCGAAACTGGTGGTGCCCATAATAACGGCGCGTTTATGATCCTGCAGTGCACCTGCAACAATTTCTGATGCAGACGCTGAGCCACTGTTGATCAGCACAACAATAGGAATACCGTCCGCCAGATCCCCGGAGGATGCGTTAAATCTGAGTTCAGAGTTGGGCAGCCGGCCTTCGGTGTAGACGATCAGCCCCTCATTGAGGAAGGCATCGCTGACATCAACGGCAGCCTGTAGGACGCCACCTGGATTGTTGCGAAGGTCTATCACTAAACCCTTTAAGGGTTGCTCTGGCGTGTGCAGCTTTTTGATGGCCTCTTTAAGGTTTTCACCTGTCTGGATTTGAAACTGCGTGAGGCGAATGTACCCATATTCAGGTGCGAGTAGGCGCTGCTTGACGCTGGTGACTTGAATGATGTCTCGAGTGACGGTGATGGTCAGCGGCTTCTCTTCGCCTTCTCGTAAGATGGTGAGTACCAGTTTGCTGCCAGGCTTTCCACGCATCAGATCAACCGCTTCACTCAGTGTGAGCCCCTTGACGGGCTCATTATCAAGCTTAATGATTAAGTCTCCCGCTTTTACACCTGCCTTTTGTGCGGGGGTGTCGTCAATGGGGGTGATCACTTTGACGAAACCATCTTCCATGCCAACCTCAATGCCAAGCCCGCCAAACTCGCCTGTTGTGTTAATTTGCAGGTCTTTATAGGCCGTAGGCTCTAAATAGGCGGAGTGAGGATCAAGTTCGTGCAGCATGCCTTTAATGGCATTTTCCAATAAGGTTTTATCGTTTACCTCTTCCACATACGCTTTTTTGATATGGTCAAAAATATCAACAAAGGTGCGCACCTCATTTAGAGGCAGCAGTTTGGGTTGATCGCTGTTTGTGCTATCTTCTGTTGCGAAGAGTGGGCTTGAAAACGTCAGCGTCAGTGTGGTTGCCGCTGTTGCAAGCCAGATTGAGAGGTGTCGTAATTTAGGCATTGTTTAAACCAATTTATAATATGACTGTGTGTGAGTAAAACTCGCTCAGTTGCGAATGGTGATGTTGGGCTTCTATTCGTTGAGTGTCTTCTATAACAATATAGCCGGTATCACTATTAAAATCATTGTACGGTCAACGTGTCCATACTAAAAGTGCGTTTTTAGCAAAAATTAATATAAACAGACACTAAAAGGCTTCGATCTTGGTTATTTTTTGCTTAGCCATAGGGTGGGGTTAACGGGGGTGCCCGCTTTACGGATTTCAAAATAGAGTGATGCCCCTGTTGTGTCTCTGTCGCTACTGTTTTGAGACGGTTTGCGGGTTTTGGTGGGTGTTAGGTCTTGTCCGCTGTTTCCGCTCAGAGCAATGACGTCGCCTGTGCTGACGTTATCACCGACCTCTTTTTCAATGCTGGCGTTGTAAGCGTAGAGGCTTAAGTACTCTTCTGAGTGCTGAATGATCACCAGAAGCCCGTAACCTCTTAGCCAATCAGAAAAAACTACCTTACCCACGTGAAAAGCACGGACAGGTGTGAGGTGGTCTGTAGGGATAATGATCCCTTTTTTATGCGCTTTAACCTGGTTTGGCCTCCAGTGCCGTTTTACCGAAACGGGCCAGTGGAGTTGACCTTTTTGTGCTGAAAAGCTTTGGTTTGCTAACTTCTCCCTTGCGGCTTGCAGTTTCAATAGGGCCAGTACAGCGGAGAGTTCTTGTTGATCTTTTGTGAAGCTGCTGAGCTGAGCGCGTTTCTTCTGCTCGCTGCGTTTGATTTTGGTCAATACGTTTTGGCGTTTTTTTTGTACTGCATTCAGTTCAGCCAGCTGGGCTGTGAGCTTCTGTTTGCGCACTTCAATCATACGCTCTGTTTCAGCCAGAGCTGTCTGGTGCGCCTCAATGGCTTTCATGATGCGGTTGAACGTCTTGAGTTGTTCATTCTGCGAAGCAATTGCGTATTGATGATATTTTAACAGTCGATTGAGCTCTCTAGGGCTTTCCTGTTGCAAGAGCAGCTTGAGGGTTGAAGAGGACCCGGTTTGGTACTTGGAGCGCAGCTGTTGTTTTAACTGCTCAATGGCGCTCTCTTTTTCGGTGTGTAGCTCGACCAGCTTTTGTGCCTGTCGTGCTTGTGCCTGTTGGTTTTCTTGAAGTGCGCCTTGTTCCTGGAGCAGTGAGCTGTTGAGCTCGCTGGCTTGGCGATCCAGTGTTGCCAATGTGCGAGTGGCTTTGGATCGCTGTTTTGAGAGGCGCTTGAGCAGCGCACGCATCTCTTTGATCTGCAGTTTAAGCTGCTCGAGCTGCGATTCGGTTGCATTTAATTTTTCTACGGTCTTTGCGCCCATAGGAAAAGGGGTCTCTGCAGACGATGCGGAGACCGTGAGGTGCAAGAATGCAGCGAGCAGCGGCGCGCGAAACCAGAAAGGTGGACGACGCTTTTGAGCGGTTCTAATCTCAGTGCTCCTTGATGATAGGTGCTCTATTTGGGGGCAATGTTTCCATAGCTATTGATCTTAGACGAGAAGTGACTGGCCTTCCATCTCTTCTGGCGGCTCTATCTGCATCATCTCTAACAGGGTGGGTGCAACATCGGCCAGTGTACCCCCCGTTTTTTTGAGAGAACGCTTACCTGTTTGTGTCTGCTCACTGCCGATGTAGATAAGTGGCACGGGCTCACAGGTGTGTGCTGTATGGGGTTGGCCGGTGGATTCGTCTACCATTTGCTCGATATTGCCATGATCGGCTGTAATTAAGCACTCGCCTTGTGCTTGGCGTACGGCTTGAACTACTTGGTCCACCGCATGATCAATTACCTCTGCGGCTTTTAAGGCGGCTGTATAGTTACCGGTGTGGCCGACCATATCGCCGTTGGCAAAATTGCAGACGATGAGGTCATATTCGCCATGCGTTATGGCGTGTATAAGCTTTTCAGTGACTTCAGGTGCGCTCATTTCAGGTTGAAGATCATAAGTGGCTACTTTGGGGGATGGAATCAGTAACCGAGTTTCGCCTGGGTATGCCTCCTCTCGGCCACCGCTGAAAAAGAAGGTGACGTGAGCATACTTCTCAGTTTCACTGATGCGCAGCTGGGTCTTTCCAAGTTTTGAAAGGTGTTCAGCCAGTACATTTTTCAGAGGCTGAGGAGGGAAGGCGCAAGGGGTCTCGATGGTGGCATCATATTGAGTCAGCATGATAAACCCGGCAAGATCGAGCCGGTTGCCGCGCTCAAAATGTTTAAAGTCCTGGTCAACAAAGCTGCGGGTCAGTTGGCGGGCACGGTCGGCACGAAAATTCATGAAAATCACGGCGTCACCGCTCTTGATGGCGCTCTCTTTCGCCTGTTTAATGGCGGTTGGCTTTACAAACTCGTCAGTCTCGTTGCGGTCGTACGCCGCTTTCAGCCCTTCGAGAGCGCTGTCGGCATAAAAGTCGGCGCGCCCATTCACCATCATCGTGTAGGCGCGTTGAACGCGCTCCCAGCGTTGGTCTCGGTCCATGGCATAGTAACGGCCCGTCAGAGTGGCGATTGAGGCGATCGCTGAGTAGCCGGAGCGCTTTATATGCTGCTCAACTTTTCGAATGGAGGCTTCTGCGCTTTTAGGAGGGGTGTCTCGACCATCCAGAAAAGCATGGATACAGATCTTCTTTGCACCTCGCTCGGCCGCTGAGTCAATCATAGCGATGATGTGGTCTTCGTGACTGTGTACACCACCAGGGGAGAGTAAGCCTAAAATATGTACTGCTTTATCCTCATTAACGGCACGGTCGACGGCGCCGTTAATGACGTGATTCTTCTGAAACTGTTGGTCTGCAATCGATTTAGAGATGCGTGTTAAATCTTGATAGATGGTGCGCCCAGCACCCAGTGTCATATGGCCGACCTCTGAGTTGCCCATCTGCCCATCAGGTAGACCTACATCCAGCCCTGAGCCTGATATCAGTGCTGTTGGGGCGTTGCGCCATAGATCATCCCAGACGGGTGTTTTGGCTTCTTTAATGGCGTTGGAGGTGGAGGTTTCGCTGTGGCCCCAGCCGTCGAGAATAATGAGTACATGAGGTTTTTTCATGGGCGTATCAAGTTGAGCAGAGTTCGGCATGGGGCGGGTCCTTCGGCGTCAAGTGTGATGTCTATGAATGTCTATATATGATGCTAATATATGATGTCACATATGATGGGTCTGAATCATGATCAAATAATAGGCGTCGGCTATCCTAACATACTTTGTCGGCGCTACAAAACAGGTGGCTTGTAGCGCCGCTAGAGGTGCTGCGTTTGGTCAAACTTTCTATAGCTCAACGCTTCCATTAGGTGCACCGTGGTGATCTCTTTGGATTGATCCAGGTCGGCAATGGTGCGGCTGACTTTGAGTATCCGATGGTATGCACGAGCAGAGAGGTTCATTTTTTCTAACGCCGACTCCAGCAGTGCCCGATTATCTTCGTCAAGCACGCAGTGCTGTTCCAGCTCTTTGCTGCTTAAGTTGGCGTTGGGTTTGCCTGTTCTCTCTACTTGAATGGCGCGTGCTTGCGTGATGCGTTCACGTACGGTTGCGCTGGATTCATTGTTTGGGTCCTGTTTACCCAGTGTGCCTTTGGGCAGTCGGGGCACCTCTATATGGAGGTCAATGCGGTCCAGAAGAGGGCCGGAAATTTTACTGCGATAGCGTCGGACTTGATCTGGTGAGCATTGGCATGCTTTAGTTTTGTCACCTAAATAGCCGCAAGGGCAGGGGTTCATTGCGGCAATCAGCTGAAATTTTGCGGGGTATTGCACTTGCCTGCTGGCGCGTGAGATGGTGATCTCACCAGATTCAAGGGGCTCACGCAGCACTTCCAGTACCTTTCTCTCAAACTCGGGCAGTTCATCGAGGAATAGGACGCCGTGGTGTGCAAGCGATACTTCACCTGGCTTTGGGTTGCTGCCGCCGCCAACCAGTGCGACGGCGGAGGCTGTGTGGTGTGGGTTTCGAAAGCTGCGTACACCCCAGTGGCTGATGGACTGCTCCCCGTTGGCTACAGATTGGATGGCGGCAATCTCTAGAAACTCATCTTCTGTGAGAGTAGGCAGCAAGGTGGGCAGCCTTGATGCCAGCATGGTCTTACCGGTGCCTGGAGGACCAAAGAACAGAGTGGAGTGATTGCCTGCTGCCGCAATTTCCAGTGCTCGCTTTGCTGTGGATTGCCCTTTGATGTCTGATAGGTCTAAAGTAAGGCCCTCTTCGGGTGTCGCGTTTTGCAGTTGTGTGCGCTCTAAACGGCCGAGGCGCTGCTCGCCAGAGAGGTGGCGCACAATATGGTTGAGTGTGGGAGCTGCATAGATTTTAGATTCGCTGGGCAGTGCAGCCTCTTTGCCGTTTTCCAGTGGTACCACCAGTGCGTGCTGACGTTTTGTGGCAGCAATGGCGCCGGGCAGTACGCCTTTAACGGGACGTAGAGCACCGGTCAGTGCCAGTTCGCCTATAAATTCGTGTGACTCAAGTGAGGAGGCCTCTATTTGTTCGGAGGCGGCAAGTATGCCCAGCGCAATGGGCAGATCGTATCGGCCGCCCTCTTTCGGAAGATCGGCGGGGGCTAAGTTGATAGTGGTGCGCCTCTGCGGGAAGGTGAAGCCGGAGTTGATAATGGCACTGCGCACGCGCTCTTTGCTCTCTCGTACGGCGGCTTCGGGAAGCCCAACTATGGATAAGCCTGGCAGTCCGGTTGATAGGTGTACTTCGACCGTAACGGCGGGTGCATTAATGCCGATCGATGCGCGTGTGTTCACAATGGCGAGGCCAGACTGACTGGCCTCGTCGTCGATGTTATCCGTAGTAGGGGCGTCGCAAATGGTCATAATGATCGGCTTTTATTGTTTACCTTGTTGGGTCAGTGTCTCCAGCTGCTCTTCCAGTTGAGAGACGCTGGCTTCAAGGGCATTGAGCTTGGTGCGTGTTTTAAGCAGTACGTCGGATTGAATATCGAACTCTTCTCGTGTGACGAGATCCATTTTGCTCAGTGCTTCTTTTAATAGCGACTTCACAATGTCGTGCAGTTCGTCACGAAGATGGGCCAACCCTGGAGGGGTGATCTGTTCAATGCGCTCAGAGAGGGAGTTTAAAAAAGCGTTATTAAATAGCTGGTCTGGCCTCATTTTTGCCTCCTACATTTTATATTGGATTCCAATAATTAAGTGATGGCCATCTTATCATGGCTTAACCGCTTCATCTATAAAATAACTGTATTTTTTAACAAGGGTTTTGGTTTTGTTTAAACCCGAGTGAATGGTCGTACTGCGGCTTAAGGTGAATGAAGGTGCGAAAAATCATATGTTTACTCTTGCTGGTGCTTTTGTGTCATGGTCAGGCGTTGGCATCAAACTTAACGGGAGAAGTTGGGTTTTCGTCAGAGTATCTTTTTAGAGGGTTGTCTCAGGGTGATGGGTCGCCCTCTTTTCAGGCTGCAGCCGATTACCGTTGGCAAAAGGGTGCCTATGTGGGGGCCTGGGGCTCATGGATGCTGGGTGCTGAGGAGGCCAATGTCGAGGTGAATTATTATATTGGTGGATTGATGCAGCTAAACAGCATTGTATGGAATGCCGGCTTTATCTATTACGACTATAGAAATGTGCCCAGTGATGTGGCGCGTCAAGAGGCCTACCTTATTGGTTATTGGCAGTCGTTTAGGCTCTCTTATTATTGGGACTTAAAGGATGAGCCAAAAGAGTATGTGGAGTTGTATTCTCGATGGTCTGGGCCGATGGGTGGGGATGTTTTTGTCTTGGCGGGTTGGCAAGCATTTGAGGAGAACAGTTTTGAGCCTTACTCGAACTATCAGGTGGGCTGGCAAAAAATATGGGGTGAGCGCTGGTCGATAGCACTTAAATATACGGATACGCGTGGATTGAGCGTGAACCCCAATAGCATCGCGTTGGACTTTCGCTGGTATATTAATACTGAAAATGAGCCTTTAGGTTGGGCGAATCGTTAAGCGTTTGAGGCCCGCTTCTCCCGAAAGCAATGAGCATAAAGTACACATAAAAAGAAACATAAAAAGACACTCATAAGATAGAAAAAATCAAGAAGAGTAATAGATTATCATTAGGTGCTGTATGCGGTTCTACCTGTTCCTGCTTAAGCCTCTCCACACTCACTCTTACCCTCCGGCCTCGTCGACTAACTGCGGGCAGTCCTCCAGTGAGCATGCTATGTAAGATTCTAGCTTGAATTGAGCTGCACCCTCAAAATGTAACGGAGGCACCTTGGGTCGGCCGGTATTTGGAAAAGACGTTGAGCTCTTCTTTTTGTTTTTAGCGGGCTTGGGTCATATTGCGGGTCTGAGTGAGCGTTTAGGGTTGAGAGGGGTGGTAATCAAGGCGTTATTAATGTCTCCCTTTGGTGCAGCCGCCG